>NZ_JBQXDJ010000006.1:0-116326 GCF_052601015.1 Chitinimonas violaceus
ATTGAAGCGTTTGTAGATGGTGTTCCAGCCGCCAAAAGCACTGGGCAGATCTCGCCATGGACAGCCCACGCGCATCCGGTAGAGCATTCCCTCAACGGTCATTCGCAGATACGGCTTGTGGTAAATGGTTTGCTGAAGCAGAATTTTCTCCAGCTTCGACCAAAGCTCGTCACTGAGCATCAATCGGGGCATAGCAAACCCGCAGGGTGATTGGTATAGGAACCGTAATTCTGCGGGTTTGCTGCGCTTCTTCAATATACCGAAGTCAAAACGTCAACAGACCCTAAGAACCTTGTATGGAAGTTCTGTTATGAAACGTCAATGGTGCTACAGGTTCCGGAGAAACAACCAGGGCCGCTATGCGGCCCTGGTTGTGATCAAGCTGGATACGCCGTGACTTACTGACTTTCAAGAATTTCACGGTCGTTTGTGGGTTGTAGGGGCCGCGCATTCATGGGGAACTCCTGCCTGAAGCGTTCCAACTGCGCGCTGGAGATTTCGGCAGGTGTTTTCAGGACCAGCCAGCGGACTTCTTCTGAACAGGGTGGTGTGGTGAGCGAGCCCTTGAACGTATAGAACTTCATGTTATCTGGCAGCAGGCTGGCCGGACTCAATACTCGTTCGCTATAGCTGCGGGTTTCACCAGGCTCTGTGGGGAGTCGGGGCCAGATTGCGTCCAATATGGGGTTGGCCCGGCCCTCTTTGAACAGCACGGCAATGACGGCCAGGGTATTGGCTTCGCTCATGTGGACGAAATGGGCGACCAGCGGATAACGTCGGCCCATGATGGATTCTTCACTAGGGGTATGAAAGTGAAATTGCTTGAGCTCGTAGCGCTCGCCCAGTGCTTCCAGCCAGCTGCCTGGCTCGATATTCACTTGAAAGGTGTGACCGGTGTTGAGGATTGTAAGTTTGCTTAAGCCGTAGGCGATCTTCAATGGGTCGATTTTCTGTTGAACTGCGCCCTCGATATTAATTGGCGATTGGGTTTTGCCCTCGCTACATAACGAATAGGCTGAATTCATTGTGCCCCATCTGGCGGGCCCGGTCAGCTTGCCCTCATAGCTCCAATGGCTCAGGTCTTCTTCTTCATGTGGTGTTAGCTTTTTGCCCGCAGCGGCGCGTTCACCGTGTTCTGCTGCAGCGGGTTTTGCGGCTCTCATGCCCGCACGGAGCTGTGCTTTGGTTGGCGCCAGTGTCTTGTCCGTTTTGGCTTTACTATCGGCTGCGCTGTGGGCTGGCTCGTTCGCCAATGTGACGAGTGATATTGCCAGTAAACAAAGCGAGGTAATGAACCGCATGGTGACAACTCCCTGGTAAGAGGTGTCTTGAAGCTTAGCTGGTGAAATCGGACAAGCTATTGTAGTTCAGCGGCTTCTTGCAGATGGTTACTTGGTGCGTTGCCCTTTTGCATTGATGACCACTTCACCATCTTCCTTGGTAAAAGGACGTAGAGTCTGATCAGGCAAGAGATCTAGCACCAGCTCCGAGGGCCGGCATAATTTTGCACCAGCGGTTGTTACCACGATGGGGCGGTTGATCAGCATCGGATGCTGCAACATAAAGTCGATGAGTTGCCCATCCGTCCACTTTGGGTCGTCCAACCCAAGTTCTTCGTAGAGATTGCCTTTCTTACGCAACAACTCACGCGGGGTGATATTCATCGCAGCGATCAACCCTAGCAGCGTGTCACGGTCTGGCGGGGTATCCAGATAGTGAATGACTTCGGGTTCTACGCCGACATGGCGAATCAAGGCCAACACATTGCGGGAAGTACCGCAACTCGGATTGTGGTAGATAGTGACCTTGCTCATGTTTCCTGGATTTCCAATGTTGCTGGATGCTCAGGCATCCAAGAGGCGCAAATGCTTGCGTACAGACAAGGAAGCGCCAGCCAGACTGAGCGCTGCGACGCATAGCAGGCTAAGTGCCAGCGTAGCGATTGCAGGCAGAGACAATTGAAAAGACTGACCATACAGTCCTGCCAGCTGCGCAACCGGTCCATTAAGGCGGCTCAGACCTGCTGCCACAAGACCAATACCGATCAAACTACCCAGTACGCCTTGCACTGCTGCCAAGTAAAGAAAGGGGCGGCGGATAAAGCTGTTTGTCGCACCGATGAGTTTGCTGACTTCGATTTCTTCTCGTCGGGTGAGTATCTGCATGCGGATCAGGTTGGCGGTGATCAACAGCAGGGCAGCGCCGAACAATCCGGCTACTGTGATGGCTGCCTCATGGCCCAAGCTGACGATGCTGCTCAGACGTTGTGCCCATTCCGAATCGAGCTGGATATGTTCGACAGCCGGGTCAGCCTTCAGTCGCTCGTTCAACTCGGCAAGCGCATTGGCATCGCCATGCTTGAGTGTGAGCTCAAAACTATCGGGCAACGGGTTGTTACCCAGGCCCGCCAACAGATCGCCCATGCCGCTGGTTTGTTCCAGATCTTTGAGAGCCTGGGTTTTATCGATATGCCGGCTTTGCTTCACATTGGCATCGCTGGCGAGCAATGACTTGATTCTGTTGATATCCGCTGTGGTGGCTTTCGCCTGCAGGAATATACTGGCTTGCGGTTCTGTAGGCAATTGTCCCGCCATGCCTTGCAGGTTGCTCACCAGGGTATAAAGCCCTAGAGGCAGGGCAACTGCGATACCGATAACCAACAGATTGAACAAGGAGCCCAGCGGGTTTGCCGCCAAGAGGCGCAGAGTGGCCAGAAAAGCCAGGTAATGAAGACGTAGCCAATGGGTCATTGGGTGAATTGTCCCTTGTTGAGTCGCAGGATGCGGCGGCCGTAATCAGCCATCAGGCTTTCATCATGCGCTGAAATCACGATGGTGACACCCACCTGGTGGAAGCTCTTGAACAACTCCATGATATCGAGCGCATAGGCCCGATCGAGGTTGCCTGTGGGTTCGTCGGCCAACAGTACAGATGGCCGGTGTACTACGGCTCGCGCAATACACAAGCGTTGTTGTTCACCACCGGAAAGAGAGATCGGGCTCGTCTTTTCGCGACCTAGCAAACCCACCTTATCCAGCGCCGCCCGGGCACGTCGCGCTGCTTCACGTCTGTCATAGCCGACAATATCGAGCGGCAGCATGACGTTATCGAACACGGTACGGTCGAACAGGATCTTATGGTCCTGGAAGATCAGGCCGATATGCCGGCGCACAAAGGGCAAAGCACCGCTGCTGATGCTGGAGAGGTTTTGTCCGTTGACCACGACCGACCCTGTCGTCGGCCGGTCAATGCCTGCGATCAACCTGAGCAGGGTAGATTTGCCCGCACCGGAATGCCCGGCCAGAAAGACAAGCTCACCGGTTTCGATTTGAAAGCTGAGGTTCTTCAGCGCTTCAAAGCCGCCGGTATAGCGTTTGCTGACTTGATTGAACTGGATCATGGTAGCTCGGGCCATTTATGGGCCCTGGTCCTCACTCGATTAAGGCGTCAACATAGTCCTTGGCCTCAAAGGGGCGCAAGTCGTCTATGCCTTCGCCTACACCGATAAAATGTAATGGAATCGGGTTTTGTTTGGCGATGCCGGCGATCACGCCGCCCTTGGCGGTGCCATCGAGCTTGGTTAGCACGAGGCCTGTCAGCCCTAGGGCGTCGTTGAAAGCCTTCACCTGCTGTAGTGCGTTCTGGCCAGTATTGGCGTCGAGCACCAGCAGTATTTCGTGCGGACCCGTTGGGTCCGCCTTTGCGATTACCCGCTTGACCTTGGCAATCTCATCCATCAGGTGCAACTGTGTGGGCAAGCGGCCGGCGGTATCAGCCAATACGATGTCGATGCCACGTGCCTTGGCGGCATTGATGGCATCAAAGCAGACTGCGGCAGAATCGCCGCCATCCTGCGCGATCACGGTGACGTTGTTGCGTTCACCCCACGCCATTAGCTGCTCGCGTGCGGCTGCACGGAAGGTATCTCCCGCAGCCAGAAGCACGCTCTTTCCCTGGCTTTGGAAGTACTTGGCCAGTTTGCCGATGCTAGTCGTCTTACCTGCACCGTTGACCCCTGCCACCATGATGATGAAGGGCTTATGGCTTTCAATCTGCAGCGGTTTTTCGAGCGGCGCGATCAGGTCGGTCAGTGCGCCTTTCAGTGCACCCCGTAGCTCGCTGGCGTCTTTGAGGCCGGAGAAGGTGACGCGCTGGCGCACATCTTTCAGCAGATGCACAGTGGCATCCACCCCCATATCGGCAGTGAGGAGTACGGTTTCCAGCTCTTCATAAAGGTTTTCGTCGATCTGTCCGCCACCAAAGAGCGCGGCCAACTCTTTGCCGAATTTATCGCGCGTTTTGGCCAAGCCAGCCTTCAGCTTGTACTGCCAGACCTCCTTGGACGCCTGGGCGACATCTTTGGCCAGAACTGTCACATCGGTGTTGAGCACCTCGACGGTTTTTTGCCAGAAGGATTTTTCCTCCGATACCGGGTCCTGTGGTACCGCAGCGATGCTTACCTCCGGCGCCGCAGCTTCAGGGGGCGGTGGGGTAGCGGGCTTCTCGTCGGTACGTCCGCCCAGGTCGGTGTTAAGCGCCTTCCAGAGCTTCTTGCCCCAGCCGATATCGTTGTTTTGTGTCGGTGTTTGTTCAGACATGCAATCGTAGCTTTCCAGTGCCGGTTTAACCGGTGAATTGGGGTAGGATTCTAGCCTGTTCAATCCCTTATCCCAACCTTCGCATGCCGAAGCTCGCACCTAAAACCACCAAGCCCATACGCGGCACCAATCAATTACGCATCATCGGGGGAGAGTACCGCCGCCGCATATTGCCGTTTCCCGACGGCGAGGGTTTACGCCCAACACCCGATAGGGTGCGGGAGACATTGTTCAACTGGCTGGGACAGGAACTAGATGGCCAAGTGTGTCTTGACCTGTTCGCAGGCAGTGGCGCCTTGGGTTTTGAAGCCGCATCACGTGGCGCAAGCCGTGTAGTGATGCTAGAAATGGCGCGGCCGGCATTAGCGGCATTACAGGCCAATCGCAGCCTGTTGCAAACCAACAAGGTGGAGATAGTAGGTACGGATGCACTGGCTTGGCTGACAAGAAACAACGAACAGTTTGATGTTGTTTTTCTCGATCCACCCTTCGCCAGTGATCTCCTTATACGGGCGCTGGCCGCAATCTCGCCGTGTTTGCGGGACGATGCGCGAGTCTATATCGAAACTGCTGATTGGCCGGTCCTGGACGGTTGGGAAGTGTTGCGTAAAGGCAAGGCGGGGGTAGTGCATTACGGATTATTACGTCGCGAGGCTGAACAAGCCGGTGATAGTCAAACCAAATAGTTCTCAGCCCAGCTTGTGAGATAGTGAACAGCTTATTTGGCATACTGGCCAGCCAGACTTACATCGTATGAGAGACAAGCATGTTCAAGGTAAACGAATACTTCAGCGGCAGTGTTAAATCGATTGCTTTTGGCATGCCTGAAGGCCCCGCCACGGTAGGGGTGATGGCACCCGGTGACTATGAATTCGGCACTACCCAACGCGAGGTGATGCACGTGGTGACTGGCGCATTGATGGTGAAGCTGCCGGACAGCGGCGGATGGGAAACATTTGTAGCCGGCAGCCAATTTGTAGTGCCCGCCGATAGCAAGTTCCAGCTCAAGGTGGTGCAGAACACAGCTTACTTGTGTGAGTACCGCTAGGCCGATCGTTTACTGGTGAGTATGGAGGCCAGCATGTAAGGCTTCAGACATAAAAAAAAGCCCGATTGTTTGATCGGGCTTTTTTATGCTTTAGAGCCTGTTCAGGATCTGTCGCGAGCAGCTGTCAGCAGAGTACAGAGCAGCACATAAGCCCTGATCACCGCTGCGCAGTAAGATTACGGACAGGTTCTTGGTCTTTATTTCTTTGCCGGCGCTTCCTTGGACGGCTTACCCGCATTAGCCGCAGCCTGCCACGGTAAGGGGATCACGCTGCCATTCACATTAAGGCGGCCGGCTTTCCATTCGGCGCTGGCGCTGAGTGTATCGCCTTCCGCTTTGATCAGGTTCTGCGCTGTCAGCTTGCGAATCTGGCTTTCCATCAGGTTACGGGCCAGATTATCCAGGTCGGCTGTATCAGGGTGCTCACCTTCTTCGGTATCCACGGCAATCATCCCGCGCGCCTGCCAAAGCACATAGGTCTCGATGACCTGCTTGGGCACTTTCAAATCTGCGCTAGCTTGCAGGCGTTCCAATAGCTTGATGGGCATATCAAGGTCTGCGTCCTGAAAACCCTTCAGCGCCAGATTGGCTTTAAGGAATACTTCACCCTCCGGCAGCTTGATCGACAGTTTCTTCACCGATAATGCCGGGTCGTTGCGCAGCAGCGGCAGGCCATCTTTACGCAAGGTGGCGAAGATCTTCGCCGCTTGGTCCGATGGATCAGCTACGGTCCTTTGGATATCACCGATGGTTTTGGATAGATTGGCCAGCGTGGGTGCATGCAGATGGTTGGCGGCTACCGACAATACGGCTGGGCCATAGTGCTTTCCGTTCAAGGTAAGAGCCTGTAGATTGACGTCACCGCTGGAGTTCAGGAAATCACCGGCTTCGCTGGTGTTGACCAGATAACTGAATTTATCGACGGCGATATCAAGTTCGGGGGCTTCTTCGCTACGTTTGAAAGTGGCGGAAGCAAGCGTCAGCTTGCCATCACCCAGCATCAAGCCAGCCTTGCCTCGTACATTGTGCGCCTCGAACCGAAGATCTTTGATGTCCAGGGTGCCTTTAGGGCCTGCTTCAAAATACAGGCCGGGGGCGACGACATTGATATCAACCTTGTTGAAGTCACCACCGTAGGCAATGGTCGCGTCCAGGCCTTGCCAGACCGACCTCACTTTGGCGAGTGTCTCTTCGTAGTTGAAGTTGGGTACTTTGATCCGTACGACGCCATCATTGTTGAAGGCGATCCGGTTTTCGATCTGCAATGCTTGTTGATCGCCAAACACCTTCTTCAATAAGGTCTGTGTGTCCGCATTGAAGACAATTTCGGTAGTGACCGCGGCTTGCAAAGGCGTGAGATTGCCTTTGCTCAACAGCGGGAGCGGGCCGTGTTTGATGGTCTGCACATAGGTCAGCTCCAACTTCACATCGCCCAGCTCCTGCAGTTGCAGCATCTGGTAAGGCTTGAGCAGGTTGGGGCTCAAGGCTACCGTCGTGCGCTCGTTTGAGCTGAAAATCCCGCGTTGGTAGTCGCGTGACTTGACCACGAAGTAAGGCAGATCAGCCAGTAGCTGATGCTGCTTGGCCAGCGTGGTTTCGGTCTGTTTGCCGACCCACCAGCTTGTACCTGTATAGGCGATGGCAAGCGCACCAATCGCGGCGCCGGCAATGAGAGGATTCTTCAGCTTGGGAGTCACGGACAAAAGGGCCTTGGGGAGTTAGATGTTACGGGCAAGCTCAATAGCACGGCCCAAATAGCTGGCTGGTGTCAATTCGAGCAGCCGCGCTTTTTCTGGTTCCGGAATGGCTAGAGTTTTAATAAATGTGTGCAATGTGTCGCGATTGATACCGGCCTTGCCACGGGTAAGGTCTTTCAACTGTTCGTAAGCGTTGGGCACGGCATAGCGGCGCATAACGGTCTGGATAGGCTCGGCGAGCACTTCCCAGTTGGCATCCAGGTCTTCAGCCATGGCGACAGGGTTGGCTTGCAGCTTGTCCAGGCCCTTGATCGCAGAAGCATAACCGAGCAGGGTATAACCCAGTGCCACACCCATATTACGAAGCACGGTGGAATCGGTAAGGTCCCGCTGCCAGCGCGAGATGGGCAGCTTCTGGCTCAGATGGGTCAACATGGCGTTGGCCATACCCAGATTGCCTTCGGCATTCTCAAAATCGATAGGATTGACCTTGTGCGGCATGGTCGAGCTGCCGATTTCGCCTTCCTTGAGTTTTTGTTTGAAGAAGCCCAGCGAGATGTAACCCCAGATATCGCGGTTCATATCGATCAGGATCGTATTGGCGCGGGCAAAGCTGTCATACAGCTCGCTCATGTAGTCGTGCGGTTCGATCTGGATCGTATAGGGGTTGAAGCGGATACCGAGCGATTCGACAAAGCGTTGGGCGAAGGCGGGCCAATCGACTTCTGGGTAGGCAGACAAATGCGCATTGTAGTTACCGACAGCGCCGTTGATCTTGCCTAGCAGTTCCACGTCTGCAATGCGCTGGCATTGGCGTTCGAGCCGATAAGCGATATTCGCCATTTCCTTGCCCATCGTGGTCGGCGTGGCTGGCTGGCCATGGGTGCGGGACATCATCGGTTTATCGGCCAACTCATGCGCCAGGGCCTTCAAACGGGCGATGATGCCCTGAAACTGCGGCAGCATGACTTCACGGCCGGCCTTCAGCATCAGTGCGTGCGACAGGTTGTTGATGTCTTCCGATGTGCAAGCAAAATGCAGGAATTCGCTGATCGGGCCGATTTCCGGGTTACCGGAGAGGCGCTCCTTCAACCAGTACTCAATGGCTTTGACATCGTGATTGGTGCGGCTTTCAATGGCCTTCACCTCTACGGCGTGGGCTTCGGAAAAATTGGCGACAACTTCATCGAGTTCGGCGATCGTGCTGTCAGAGAAAGCCGGGACTTCAGCGATGACAGATTCAGCCGCCAAGGCTTTTAGCCATTCCACTTCTACTTTCACCCGGTACTTGATGAGGGCATATTCACTGAAGCAGCTGCGCAGTGCACTGACCTGCTTGTGATAGCGGCCGTCGAGCGGGGAAAGGGCGGTGAGGGTAGAAAGCGTCATGGCGTAATTTAAAAAGTCCAATCAAAACAAGCGTGGGATTCTAGCATGCCCGCTCTTCTCTCCGAATGGAGACAAACGGAAAGCTGCCGGCAGGTAGGCGAATTAGTCGATGCTAATCAATGGCTTTCTGTCGAGCGCGTTGTCCGCGCTGTGATAAATGCCGTCTGGGGCAACACGCAATTGACTGCATCACCAAATTGGCGATGTGCTTTTCGATGTCTGTTCACGACAGAGCGTAAACAGAATTTACAGTTGCACCATCTCCAGATGTTTCAGGCTGCGCCCCAAAAAACGTTCCCCCATGGTTTGAAAGCGTAAGGGGATGTCGGTGACGTAATACCGATAAACTGGCTCGGTGCGCTGTGGATTGGCTAGGTCGAGCTCAACGAGCGTAGAAGCAACCTGTTCGGCAACGCTGACGGCAGAATCGACCAAGCGGACTTGCTGACCTACTTCCTGCGCCAACAGGGGTTTAAGGAGCGGGTAGTGGGTACAGCCAAGCACTAGGGTGTCGATGCCTTCGGCCAATACCGGTTTCAGGTATTCCTGCACGGTAAGCCTTGTGACGGGATGGTCGAGCCAGCCTTCTTCCACCAAAGGCACCAGTAGCGGGCAAGCCTGAGAATAGACACGTGCATCGGCATTCAAGGCATGCACACCACGGGCATACGCATTCGAGTTGACCGTTGTCGGTGTGGCAATCACGCCAATCGCGTCGTTCTGCGTAACCGAGACGGCATCATGCGCACCAGCTTCGATAACGTCGATCACCGGGATACCGACCCGGCCGCGGATTTTGTTCGCAGCCACTGCCGAGATTGTGTTGCAGGCAATCACCAATACTTTCACTTCCTGTTGCATCAGGAAATCGACAATCTGCTGAGTGAACTGCTCAATGGTTGCGACCGACTTCACGCCATAAGGCACACGGGCGGTATCGCCAAAATAGACGATGTCCTCGAAGGGCAGTCGCTCCATGAGCGCGCGGGTGACGGTAAGGCCGCCAATACCTGAATCGAAGACACCAATCGGGCGGGATGCTTGCTGGGGTGGCATGGGAAGCAATGCGGTGAAGAGGGAGCTAGCTATTCTACGTCAGAACCTATCCGCGATCTTACTGCGCAGCTGTGATCAGGGCTCATGGGCGTCTCACTTCCTGGTGACGCGCCAACGCCCAGGCCACATGCTCACGCACTAGTTCGGAAGGGTCATCCTGACGGTTGTGCAACGCTTGGATTACGGCGGTACTGCAGGGTGCATTGCCAAGACCCACGGCGATATTCCGTAACCATCGTTCGTAGCCGATGCGGTAAATGGCGGTGCCAGCAAGCCTGTTCCGAAAATCCTGCTCGCTCCAGGCGAACAACTCGACGAGGCTTACATCGTCCAGCCCGTTGCGTACAGCGAAGTCGCTTTCATTGCTGTCGACGGCGAAGCGGTTCCATGGGCAGGTCAGCTGGCAGTCATCACAACCATATACCCGGTTCCCAATCAGAGGGCGCAGTTCGGTTGGAATTGCACCCTTAAGTTCGATGGTGAGGTAGGAAACGCAACGTCGTGCATCAACCTGGTAAGGTGCGACGATCGCTTGTGTGGGGCAGAGATCAATACAGCGCGTACAACGGCCGCAATGTTCTTGTGCGAGCGGTGGGTCGATAGGAAGTGGCAGGTCGGTAAACAGCTCCCCAAGAAAGAAAAACGAGCCATGTTCGCGGGTGAGCAGCAGTGTATGTTTTCCACGCCAACCAAGGCCGGCCCGCTCTGCGGCGGCAACTTCCATGACGGGGGCTGAGTCTACAAACGCCCGGTAGCCGAAGTCGCCCGCTGCTGCGACGATACGTTCAGCCAATTTTTGAATACGATTACGCAAAACCTTGTGATAATCGCGCCCCAGGGCATAGCGCGAAACAAACGCAGCTTCGCCATTTTGCAACACTGCATCGCTGGATTTGGCGGCTGGGGGGCGGTAGTTCATCCGTAGAGAAATCACCCGACGCGTGCCGGGCACGAGTTCGGCAGGCCGGGCGCGCTTGCTGCCATGCGCGGCCATATAATCCATTTCGCCGTGGTAGCCGGCGTCCAGCCAGGCTTGTAGATCCTGCTCAGCCTTGGGGCCAAGGTCGGCATCGCAGATCATGGCCGCATCAAAGCCGAGCTCCATTGCCCAGCGTTTGATATCGCTGGCCAGTGCAGCCCAATCCCGTTCAACTCCAAGTGTACTGACATCATGCATAGCCAAGATCATACCCTGAGCGTCTTCCTGGCCGATGAAGCGGCGACTTTGGGTATGGGGAAATCCCTTGCACCGGTTATGCGCGGCGGGCTGACGATCTACCTGCAAGGGGACCTGGGAGCAGGCAAAACAACGCTTACGCGGGGTATATTGCATGCCTTGGGTCATCAGGGACGGGTGAAGAGTCCGACCTACACCTTGGTTGAACCTTACGTAATTTCTAACTTATACTTCCATCACTTTGATTTGTATAGGTTTGGTGAGCCGGACGAATGGGAGGATGCGGGCTTTCGGGAAATGTTCAACCCCGACAGTATCTGTCTTGTGGAATGGCCGGATAAAGCGGCTGGTCTGCTGCCTCCCCCGGATTGGATCATCAGCCTGGAACCTGAAGCCGACGGCCGGCGTTTTAACCTGCAGGCACCTACGCTTACTGGAAAAGCATGTTTAGCAAGTTTGACCGATTTACCCCTCAGCCCCAACGCCGCCTGATTCTGCAGGGGGCAGTCGCATCCCTGCTATTTGGTCTGGCGCCGCGTGCCTTTGCTGGCAGTGCGGTGGTGGCGGTGCGTGTGTGGCCTGCCAAAGCCTATACACGCATCACGTTGGAGGCCAATGCACCGTTGCAATTCAAGCATTTCATGGTGCCGGACCCGGACCGGTTGGTGATCGACCTTGAAGGTGCGGATTGGGGCGAGGAGCTGAGCAATATCGCCGCTCGAATTGGTACTGAAGACCCGTACGTCAAGCAGTTGCGGGCGGGGCGTTATAAACCGGGCACCGTACGTGTGGTATTGGACCTTAAGACGGAAGTGAAACCGCAGGTGTTTTCGCTTGAGCCGTTCGGGGAATACAAACATCGGCTGGTTATCGATCTTTACCCAGCCAAGGTAGAAGACCCGTTGCTGGCATTGTTGGATGACAACAAGCAATCACCTGTGCAATTGGAAAAACCGTCCAAGGAACCGAATACCAATACCAAAGAAAAGCTGCAGGTTGACCGGCTGGTCACCATTGCCATTGATCCTGGCCATGGTGGTGAAGACCCGGGTGCGGTGGGCAAGGGAGGTACCTACGAAAAAACCGTTACGCTGGCGATAGGCAAGAAGCTCAAGTCTTTGATCGACAAAGAGCCCAATATGCGTGCTGTTCTGACCCGGGACGACGATTACTTCGTGCCGTTGGCGCAGCGCGTAGTGAAAGCCCGTAAGGTGAATGCCGACCTCTTCATGTCCATTCATGCCGATGCATTTGTCCGGCCGGATGCGAACGGGTCGTCGGTATTTGCGCTCAGCGAAGGTGGGGCAACCAGTACGGCTGCCAAGTGGTTGGCCAAGACGCAGAACGAGTCGGACTTGATCGGTGGTGTGCGTTTGGATGTAAAAGACCCACATCTTGCCAGGACACTGCTGGACCTGACCCAGACCGCTACGATCAACGACAGTCTCAAACTAGGCAAAGCGATGTTGACTTCACTGGGTGAGATCAACCGCCTGCATAAGCCGAATGTCGAGCAGGCGGGCTTTGCGGTGTTGAAGTCGCCCGATATTCCTTCGGTATTGGTGGAGACTGCGTTTATCTCCAACCCTAATGAAGAGAAGAAGCTGGCCGATGATGCCTACCAGACCAAGATGGCTGAGAGCCTTTTGGCGGGTATTAAGCGTTACTTGTCCAAGAACCCGCCTCTGGCGCGGAACAAGCTGGCGCAGAGTTGAAGTCGGGTAGCAATGAGTCTCGGGGGTGGCAAGCTGGCTGATATACTGCCTGCCTGAATTCAAAGTGGTTGTCTGATGTCCAAAATCCGTCTTTTACCCGACCATCTCGTCAACCAAATCGCGGCTGGCGAAGTGGTTGAGCGGCCGGCGTCCGCACTGAAGGAGCTGTTGGAAAACAGCCTGGATGCCGGTGCCGGCGTGATCACTGTCGATTTGGCTGAGGGCGGCAGCAAACTGATTCGCGTCTGCGATGATGGCTATGGGATCGCCCGCGATGAGTTGGCGCTTGCCCTCTCCCGCCATGCCACCAGCAAGATCGCCTCGTTGGAAGATCTGCACAAGGTGCGCACGCTGGGTTTCCGTGGCGAGGGTCTCGCCAGCATTGCCTCGGTTTCCCAGCTGATCATGACTAGTAGGCAACAAGGCAGCGAGCAAGCCTGGCGTGTGGAAGCCGATAATGGTGTGATCCACGATGCGGAGCCTGCGGCGTTATTGGCTGGGACGTCGGTGGAAGTGCGGGACTTGTACTTCAACGTGCCAGCCCGGCGGAAATTCCTGAAAACCCAGGCTACCGAATATGCCCATTGTGAAGATGTATTCAAACGCGTGGCGTTGTCCTGGCCCGATTTGGCGCTGACCTTGACGCACAATGGCAAAGTGCAGTGGCGGTTGAAGTCTGAAACCGCTGCCGAACGTATGCGCGCAGTGCTGGGTAATGAATTTGCCGACAGCATGCTTGCTATCGAAGAGGCGGCGGGCAGCTTGCGTCTGGCGGGTTTTGCCGGTTCTCCCACGCTTTCCCGCGCGGGGCGCGATGCCCAGTTTGTCTTCGTCAATGGCCGTTTTGTGCGCGACAAGGTGGTGCTGCATGCAGTGCGTCAGGCGTATCAGGATGTGTTGCATCTCGATCGCCAGCCACTGTACGTCTTGTTCATTGAACTCGACCCCGAAGCGGTGGATGTCAATGTTCACCCAACCAAGACAGAAATTCGCTTCCGTGAATCGCAAGCCGTACACCGCTTCCTATTCCACTCGTTGAACAAAGCATTGGCAGAGACCCGCGCCGGCGCTCAACCTGCCAGCGCCAATGGTGATGTACCTGTTGGTGAGTTACCGGCTAGTACAGCACAGCCCAGCTACCCAAAGCCGGTTTTCGAGCAGATGCGCATGCCCCTGCGTGTTAGCGAGAGTGCGACCAACGATTTCTATGGTGCGATGTTTGGTGGCATGCGGGAGGTTGCACGGGCGGAGCAGGGCGCAGCGGACGACGATGTTGCCATCAAGCCGTTCGAAACCAATATCGCAAGGCCGGGATCGGGTAGCCAGCCAATACGGCCCGTTTTGCCGCCGAGTGATGACGATTTTCCCCCATTGGGGTTTGCCTTGGCGCAACTGCATGGCGTGTATGTGCTGGCCCAGATACGGGAAGGGCTGATTGTCGTAGATATGCACGCCGCCCACGAACGTGTGGTGTACGAGAAGCTCAAAACTGCGCTCGACACTGATGAAATGCCCACGCAACCGTTGCTGATTCCGCTGGCGTTTCCGGCAGACAGGCTTGATGTGGCAACGGTGGAGGAACATGCCGACACCTTGCGCCAGATCGGGTTTGAAATGGCGGTGCTGGGGCCAAACCAGCTGGCTGTGCGCGCTATCCCCATGTTGCTGCGTGATGCAGACCCCATTGAGCTCGCCCGTTCGCTGCTGGCAGATATCCGTACTGCCGGTGCGAGCCGTATGTTGACGGAAAAGCGTGATGAACTATTGGCGAGTATGGCGTGTCATGGTGCTGTGCGAGCCAACCGTAGTCTGACCTTACAAGAGATGAATGCATTGCTGCGCGAGATGGAAGCCACTGAGCGATCTGGCCAATGCAACCATGGTCGGCCAACCTGGTTTCGCCTGAGTATGGGGGAGTTGGATAAGCTCTTCATGCGGGGACAATGATGTCGATTGTCTTTCTGGTAAAGGTACTGGCCGCCCCGCTGATGATTGCGGCGGCAAGTGTGGCGGGCAAGCGTTGGGGGCCGAATATTGCCGGTCTGATGGGTGGTCTGCCCCTGGTAGGCGGGCCGGTGGTGCTGGCCTTATGGCTGGGTCAAGGCCCGGAATTCGCGGCGCAAGCAGCTATGGCTGCGCCCGTTGGGGTATGGGCCAATATTGTCTATATGTTGCTGGTGGCGTACGCCAGTGCCCGCTTTGCCTGGTATGCCGCTATTCCTATTGGTTGGGTAGGCTATGTAGCGGGTGGTTTGCTGCTGAATGAGCTGGGATTGGCGCATTCGCTCTGGTTTGGCCTGGCAGTGATACCGGGCCTATGGTTTGCGGCTACCCGGGCCATGCCTAAGCCTCTAGCGCCACCTCGTGCTGCCCACTTACCGCGTATTGAAATCGTTACCCGTATGGCTGCCGCTGCTGTGTTGGTACTGTCGCTCACCGGGGTTTCCAGCCTGTTTGGCCCTACCTTGACCGGCATTTTTACAGGTGCGCCCGTGGCTGCTACGGTGATTCCCGCGTTCACTTTCGCCAACGCCGGGCGTGATGCCCTGTTGCTGGCTTTGCGTGGTTTCCTTACCGGTTTGATGGGTTTTGCTGTGTTCTTCTATGTATTGGCCTACTGCATACCCGTGCTTGGTCCGTGGGCGTTTTTGCCAGCGCTGATAGCAGGGGTGGCGGTAGGGCTGTTTTCCACGCAAATGGCAAGGCGGGTTGGATGAGTACGCTGCCCAAAGCGATTTTCCTGATGGGGCCGACGGCCAGTGGCAAGACCGCGATAGCCGTGGAGCTTGCCCAGCGCTTGCCGGTGGAGCTGATCTCCGTTGATTCTGCCCTGGTGTTCCGCGATATGGACATCGGTACCGCAAAGCCTGATGCCGAAACACTCGCGATAGCGCCCCATCACCTGATCGACATTATCCCACCGACTGAGGTCTACTCGGCCGCCCAGTTCCGTAACGATGCCTTTCGCCTGATGGCCGATATCACTGCACGTGGCAAAGTGCCGCTGTTGGTGGGGGGGACGATGCTCTATTTCAATGCGCTGGAATACGGACTGCATGATTTGCCGCGTGCCGATGCGGCAATACGTGCTGAGCTGGAGGCTAAGGCTACCGAGCTTGGATGGCCTGCCATGCATGCCAAACTGGCAGAGGTGGATTCGGCAACTGCGGCTAGACTGAGCCCTAACGACAGTCAACGCCTGGGTCGGGCGTTGGAGATCTACCGTATCAGCGGCAAGCCTATGTCGCAGTGGTTGGCAGAGCAAACCAACGAAGCACTCCCGTACGACCTGCTCAAGCTCGCGCTATTACCGGCTGACAGAGCCGTCTTGCACAAACGTATCGCCTTGCGCTTTGAACAGATGCTGGCAGGTGGATTTATCGACGAAGTAGCGGGGCTGCGCGAAAACTATCCGCTTCAGCCGGATATGCCTTCTATGCGCTGTGTTGGCTACCGGCAGGCTTGGCAATATCTTGAAGGTGAAATTGATCTTGCCAGCCTACGTGATACCGGCATCTATGCCACCCGCCAGTTGGCCAAGCGACAAATCACCTGGCTGCGTGGAATGGAAGGGAATTTGGCGTTTGATTTGGAAGCTGCGCAGCAGGGAAGGGTGGTGCAGCTGATTCGGCAGTACGTCGAATCCGCGTAGAAACGGGTTCAAGGCCTGCTGTGCTTTAGCAATACGGTGTTGAAAATGCTCTCGGAATGCTCATCACACATATAGATTCCCTTTCCTCGGCGTTTGCCATTATGCTTTAGTTTGTGAGCCTTTGAACAGGTACTACGGGTTGGCACTGTAACCCGCTATCAGGAATATTCAAGTTTTGGCGCTCGGGTAGCCTGAGAGTGGAATACCCTCGGGCTACTTGAATCCATATGCTTTGTGTTTGCCAAATGAATAAAGATCACTCTGGGCGAATTACATAGGGTTTCCATGATCTAGTGGCCGCAGTGGAAGGCTGGGTATGCCCATCATCATTGGTCAGCCTGATAAGCGCCGTATCGGAAGAAGAGCTAGTTGAAGCAATATTCAACCACTTTTCTTCAAACTGGTTGATGAGCTTACTCTTGTCATTCTCTTCACCACCCCATGTCCATTCCTGGTGCGCACCTTGTTCGCATGCCTTGGTAATTAGGCGATCATAATTTCCGCTCATATCCAGACTAAGGCATTGCTGCGGATTTTCGAACGAGAGATATTGATTATTGGAAGTATATCCCCATGTCTGCGCTTTACTTCCATTACAGGCTTGCCCTTGTACTTCCCTATTTTCACCCACCATGGTCAGGCAATATAAGCCACGGTTGCGATGTGCCTTCAAGATGACAGGCACTTCTGATAAGAAATAAGGGGAGTTCCAATCAATGGTGACTTCGTTGAGCAAAGAGATATTATTAAAGTCTAAATAGGTAGGCATGTCATTGCTATTGTATGGAACATAGGTATAAATCATTCCTACCTCTGCTTCTGAGTAGACCTTAAATGTTGACTTTGCCTTCTTGCTAAAGGGGGCAAGGTAAGTAGCAATATAGCCGGGGATAAAATTAGAGTAAGAAATTGCACTGAACTCCCGACTTCTAACGGGCCAGGCACCATTATTTACAGATGATCTTGAATCCAGTAGGCCAGGGTTACTTGGCCTTGACCATCTTATATTAAAGACATTTCCAACAGTACTATTTATCGTCTCATATTCATTTGCATTGTATGTAACACTTACTTGGTTTTGCCTTCTGTTAAGCGAGCTTGCTTGAAACCCAACTTTAGGCCCTTGGGAGTTTATTTCGAAACTGGCTGAATATCCTTCATCAACAAAAATTGTCGATGTTTCAGTTATTTGAGTATTTGGGTTCTTGTTATGTGGCAAGTGGTCTATTAGCGTAATGCCTGTGTCACCCGGTTCAATGCGGGTGACGTACTTTTCAGCAAACGGACCGAAACGTGTATTTCTTTTTCCATTATATGTAAATTCTGTATTTACAGAGGATTGACTGTTAGCCAGATGCCAACCTGCCCCACTTAACCCAGTTAGACCAGAGCTGAATCGTACAATTTTCCCTTCTGGCGTCGCTGCAATAGTTGGACTGTTTTTTGACGGGATATAATCGAGCCTTACCTGAGTATTGAAAGAAGCTTTGCCATCACAGGGATCAAATGATCCATCCAAGTATTTAGTCCCCCAGAAATTTCTCGTGACTTCTTTCTTGACTGGGCAGGAAATATTTTCATGGAAGAAATGAAGAAACACGGTCTTACCGACGTGATAATTATCCGTATTGCGTTTGCTCCTTTTCGAAGATTTCTCAAATGCAGTCTTTAATAATGCTTTTGGTATTAAATATTCATGCCGGGCCGTTGGGCTGATACTGTAATAATAGATGTTCCCGTCGCTATTGCGCTTTAGTAAGACTAAGGATTTATTCAGTTCAATACCATTAATATTTGACGAAATCTTATTTACTGCTGTTGCAGTTTGAGCCTGTGTTTCGTCTAAAATTACTACGTAATCGTTATTCAGCAGCTCTCTGATACTAGGCAGTAACTCACCTAGTTTCTCTGAGTTTAGATAACTTAAGTTAAAGTATGCGTGCTGTCTGTTGGCTTTTATTGGGTTCTCAGTTTTCTTGCTCTTGTTTAAGGTGTCTAAAATTGAATTTCCAGCAGCCGATGGGAAGCCATAGCCAATTACTTGGCTATCTGTATTTGTTGTAGGTGAGGTGATCATCAACGATTGTGCAAATACAATTTGTACAGTTACATACAAAATACTTGCCAAACCCAAGTGCTTAGCTCCAGCGTACTTACGATTACAGGTATACATGCTAAATCCTTTGCAGTGTAGTAATGTATAAATTAGAAAACATTAATGCGACTGCGTAATAGGAAACATAGTTCCTGCTAAATTCAGCAATACTGGCTATATAAATTAAATTTTGAACTATTAATTTAGCATCAATCTGTTTGGTGATTGCACGCTAGCTAAGAACCCATAATGCTTCAGGAATGTTCCGTTCCAGTACACGGTGAGACTAAACATCTAAGTAAGCTTTAGCGGATTACCTGTGTATATCCAGTTCTTTATTAGATTCTGTGAGATTTAGCATGACGTGGGATATATAACTTTGGGGTCTGAAAAATAGGCAATCACTTGATCCGGCGCTCTCCTATGCCTGTAGATTGCAGTCGAATTCAAGCCAATCTTCTCAGTAGTAAGTGAGCTTGCATGCCTTCACTGAACTAGCCTGTACCAGAAGTCAAACCTAGTGTGATGGTATTTTGCAACAAAGTTTCTTTCGCTACTCTCTCTTAAAAAACTTCAGAACAAGTCAATTCATTAAATATCTGAACTAATAAAATCAAAGCCTTATCGGTGGAATTGGATTGAGAAACCGGATTGCTTAGGGATCTACTTAGGTGCCTCAATGACTTCTTATTTTATATATTGATGCAAAGTGTTTTGTACGGAAAAGTTTTTTGATTAGACTCGATACGCCTTTTTGATTAAAAAATAATGGAGTTCTTAAGATGACCAAACACACCGCAGAAATTGCTGTTAACGATGCAGAAATTAAGGTGTCCTCACAGGAAAACGCACTTATTGAAATTGAGCAAGTGAGTGCGGATGATCTGCCTATGTTTCGCGTTCTGCTTCAGAATGAATATCAAGGCTAATAAGTAGTTTTTGCAATTCCGGTCCCATCCTCTTAATTTTGTGTGGGATCGGAAAATACAACTTAGTGCTTCGGGGAAAACAATTCTACGAATATGGGTCTGAAGGAGTGCTGTTACACCATCTCATCGCATTAAGTTTTTGCTAGATGCCGACTTGGTACAGCAATGAACGGAAAGGTAAGATGGGTGCGCCTACGTGCTGCAAGAAATCAAACCATCCAGATCATTCTGACCTGCAGGAGCAGCTGAGTTGGACAGTACCGGATTACAGTACCGTTAGCTGATGTGAAGCAACATTGACGTAAAGATCCAGTACAACGCCGTAGTGAGCCTTATCCCCGCTGGTGAAACAGCGCCTGTTATTAAATTAGACTTTAAAAGAAAATACCATGCACATTGACTGGCAGCCGAACGCTGAGATTGCCTGTGTTGAACGCTCCAAGCTGGCACAACGATTTCTTGGTTTTTTAAAGAAGAAGTGCCCACAAGATATTGACGAATATGTAAGTAATGAAAAAGGTCTGGATATAGACCTGATGCTTGATCCAAGTTTGATAAGTTGCTGCTACGAGATCAATTCATATAGCGATGATCATCTATCGGGGGCAACAGATCGTGTAATAAGAGCAATACAATCCGCAAGTGAGAGTCAAAAGAGACGTACATTATATGAGCAAGACTATGCAATCCCATTTGATCTGAAGTATGTAGATACTGACTTTTTCCGGCCTATTGAAAGAGGTTTGGAAATGGCGCGGCAAGCAGTCAAGGATGCGGAGCTACAGTCTTTGAGTAGGGAGCTTGACGATGAAGAAAAAAGAATCGTTGCAAACGCATGTAAGATAATACGGGAAGTTTGGCCTGAAGCTTATACTGAACTATATACATACGTTAAGCGATTACATTTCTTTGATAGCAAAACTGCAATTGGCTTTGTTGATTTTGAAGCAAATGGCACGATTTTCTTGCGATACAAAACAATTAATAATCCCGTTAAGTTGGCAGAGGAAATTCTGCATGAGGCCGGGCATGTAAAGCTGAATTGTACTCTGGCAAATTCACCTCTCTTTCTAAATGATCCTGCCGAAACCTATTCATCTCCATTGCGACGAGACCCGCGCCCCATGTTTGGCATATTCCATCAAGTGTTTGTGCTGGCTCGTTTGCATCAATACTATACTAGACTCATTAAAAATGGTCAGACAGTAAGTACACCGATTGATTTGATAGAGTCTCATATTGAGCAAGCGATCAAAGTAGTGACTGACCACGCTAAATTAACCCCCTCTGGAAAATCAATGGTTGACAGCATCATGCTATATGCTGCACATATAAAAAGTGCATGATAAGCATTAAGGTAAAATTCTGCCCCATAGGCACTGAGAAATTGTTCAATTTTGGTACGGTTGAATAGCCAGTGGCTTCTTGAAACATGTCAAGCAGCCACTTCGCCTCAGTCACGCTTCATATTTCAATTTATTTTCAAAATCAATTGTCTTTGAATTCAAAGTGCACCAATGCACATTTGAATCCATAAACATAAGACTAGTTTACCCAGAATACTTAATATGAGAAATATTAACCAATTGCATCTTAATGATGCAAAGAAGCAATTCGGTAATTATATTAAGTCACGAACTCCCGTTGTGATTAAAGGACTTTTTGCTGGAAGCTTCCTTGAGCAGTTAACAGATTTTAATACTGCGCTCGATAGGTGGTCCAATGTTCAACTTTCTGTATGTAATGAACATTTTTATGATGTTCAGCGATACGAAGATGCCTGTACCCAGGTATACCAGACTGTATGCCTGGGTGAATTTTTCCAGAAAATTAGGGAGAAAGCATTTCACCCACGGATGTTGAGTTCCGCGCGTGTTGCACCAAAAGATATAGTTGCTGATTTGAATATGGAGCACATGGCACTCTTGGTGGACGACGTGGCAGAAATTCGCCCCTACTTTTTTGCAGGTGCAAAAGGGAATTTTGCTCATCTTCATTATGATGGTGACTATAAGCACGTATTGCATTACCAGATATGTGGAAGAAAGACATTTGTATTGATTGATCCTACCCAAACAAGAAAGCTATTACCATCCAGAAATTGGAGCTGCGTGAGTTTGGAGAATTTCACACTAAGTGATTTTCACACCTTTTTGGATATGGTAGACGGATGGACGATAACGTTGGAGCCAGGTGATACGATCTATATGCCTCCAACATTTTGGCATTACGTAGCGTATGAAGAGGATTCACTGTCGGTCGCCTTCCGGTATGGGAGAAGTAAGTTGGCTGGCATCCTATCTACAAAATTTCATGAAGACGTAGCGCTTCAACGGCTCGTTTATGAGCTTGGTGGGCCGGTTGATACTCGTTCCGAAGTTCTTCGATTTTTCAAGGATCTTATTGAGATTTACAATAGGCAGTATCAAGATTCATTGCATAAATTCCATACAATCGATGCGAAGTATAGAGAGATAAGAGCCTATTTTGGTATCGACATAAATAGCGGATATTTCTTTGCTCCTGATGTTATTGCCGAGAACACAAACTTACGGATGCTTCGAAGCGGCTACTATTACAGTGACTTTGATAAAGAGAATGTAATTGATGCCTCATCTATTCCAATGCTAGGATAATCTCTAAATTAATCCGATTTCTTTGCTAGATTTTTGTGTGTGTCCAGATGTGGAATGTCCATTGGTTTAATAAGGGCCAAAACTCGAAGTCGATCGCATTTAGGACATTCTGGTTGGGGGAAACGATCTCATTGCTTGGTAGCCAACTTTCTATCGTTGCTCTGCCAATTATCGCCCTTCAGGGGTTGGGCTTGTCCACCCCTCAGTATGTGTCTCTATTTACATTTGCAGCTTTAGCCAACATTATTTTCGGAATAATATCCGGGCTAGTTTGTGACTTGCAGCGAAGTACGACATTAATGTTGGCATCAGTTGCAGCCAGGGCCAGCTGCGTTTTTCTAATTGCACAGATGTTTGCTGACGGGCATCTCACAATGCTGGTGCTCGCAATACTGTTAACTTTGGATCGTAGCGCAAGAATTTTGTTTGATTCAGCAGTGAATGTATTCATTTACGATACTCAGAGAAAAGACATTCTTTCTGCGACGTCAAAAATTGCCACAAGTCAATCACTTGCAAGTATTGTGGGTGCAGCAGTCGCTGGGCTAGTTATCACTGAAATTTCCCTTCCTAATGCAATGTATTTGGATTGCATAAGTTATGCCATTTCCTTTTGTTTGATATTTCTTATTAGGGGATCTGTAGATATTCCTTTAGGCACGGGGCATAAAGAAATATTTATGCAGCGTTTTCGTAATGGACTAAGTGCAATTTGGGAAGATTCAAAGCTCCGAGCCTTGCTATATTTGGGCGGAAACTGGTGCTTGTTCTCTTCAGCTTTTGAATTGCTTTCGTCGGTGATTTATGTAAAGTATTTGGGTTTCAATGCACAAGAACTTTCAATTCAGTTTTCTTTGGTTGGGGGAGGTATGCTTATTGGAAACCTTACCTTGGTGAGATTGAAATCAAGTGCTGTAGTGCAACTGAGGAATTTGTATATTGTTCAGTTTGCAGGGTATTTTACCGGTGTATTATTTGTTGCACTTTATTTCTTTGGTTGTAAAAACGTTTGGGCTTTTGGTGTGATTTCTTTCCTTTTAGGGTTGGTGTATGCCACGAGAAATGCTCTGTCTATTACGCTGCGCCAAGAAAATATTCGATTGAATATGAGTGGTAGAGTTAATTCAGTTTTCAGTTCTTTGATTTGGATAATTTACCCATTAGTAGGCATTTTGGTTAGTTATGTTTCTGCATGGATCGATGCGACGAGTATTTTTTTTCTCATAACCGTAGCTGCCATAGTACTGAGCTTGATCAAAAAACTTTTCGTTACCACAACGCAGGAGCAACCGTGTTAAATGCTATAGGTAACTAAATAGTTTTGTCCCGTGTATACGGATTTGTATGTGGAGGGGTGGTAACGAATATCCCTGCCGTGACTTGGCTACTAGGTAAAAGCTGACTATGAAAAAGCTATTAATTACAAGAGCAAACTTTAAAGTAATCTGTAGTAGCCCTAATGAGTATTTTTTCTTTGATAAAGATGGCGTAAGTTTCAAACTGAAGGCTCAAACAGCAGATGAGGCTCATAGGCTATGTGCTGCACTTATCACCGGCTTGCCTGTTAGTAACGATCTGTCAGAATCTTTCGAATTGCACGGATTTTCTCTGCAATCACTTCAGGCGTCGCAAGCTTTGCTAAAGCATGGTGCTTTGGAAATAATTGACAATTTGCCAGATTTTACGGATCGACTAAATCAGGAATTTCGAAGAGAAATTGAATATTTCTCTGATACAGCAAGTATTGGGACTTCTGGGACAGCATGTTTTGAGCGAGTTCGGCAATCTAGTATTTTAATGATTGGTATGGGAAGCTTGGGCTCATGGGTTTTTCAACACCTTTGTGCAAATGGTGTGGGTAAGATAGTCGTGGTTGATGGCGATGAAGTTGAGCTCTCAAATTTGCCGAGACAGACTTTGTTTGATCATCAGCATTTGGCAAAAAGTAAGGTTTATTCTGCCGCTGAGATTGCTACTAGGCAGTTTCCGCATACCACGGTTACACCCATTCACCAATTTGTAGAGTCAATTAAACATATTAATTATCTAATAGCTAAATATGGGAAATTTGACTTGATGGTGCTGACAGCTGATTCCCCTCGTTGGGAAATCGCTCGGTGGGCGGCATCTGCAGCCAAAATTACTGGCACACCACTTATTCGAGGAACAAGCCAAGGTATCGGTCCGTTGTATTTGCCCGGAGAGTCAGCATGTCCATACTGCGAATGGGCATGGTTCCATGAGAAAGAACCCAACGCACAACGGATCGCTATGCTTACAGCCCAGCTACCAAGGCGTAGTACCGGAGCTTTAAGTACCATCGTGAGTATGAGTGGCGCGCTCCTTGCCATGCAGTCTTTGACTTACCTCTCAGGGGTTTCGCTTCCTGAAACTATTGACCATCAATTGATGATAAAGCCTGGCGGGCTTGGAATCAGCAAAGTCCTCTATTCAAAGCATGAGCTGTGTATGGCATGTGCCGAGCCATACACAGAATCCGTTGATGGTTAAAGATTGTTGATTTCAGATATGAATCATTCCAATGGATAGCGTTTCCAATTCTGAATACCAATACGATGGGATCGCATCATCGCGCCAGGTAAAAATTGAGCCCTATGCTGTCACGAGCTCGGGGCTTCTAATAGGTCGAACTGCGATAAGAATACGAAGTGCGGACAATTCCCTTTATCAGCTTACCGGCGCCTCACTAGGGATAGATGAAGCCTCTACGAGGCTACGTGCTTTTGCTGAATTGGTTGAGCGATTATCTGCATTCCAATCGCAGTTTACAGCGGAAGTTATTAATAGAAGCTACACAACTTTTGATGATTTGAACGATGCTTGTGCTATCAAGCCAAGCAGTCTGCAACATTTCAAAGCATTACCGGAACTGCTGCTGGATTCGAGGAATCCTGATACTTGCAGTCTAAGCTGGGTTATTGGGAGGAGGGTTCTTACTGAGTCCCCAGTATGGGTTCCCGCGCTTGCAGCTTTCTTGTGGTGGAAGGTGAAGGAGAATGATTGTCTGTTTTTGTGGCCGAGTGCAACAGGACTTGCCGCCGGAACAGAAATTGAAGCAGCGGAAATGCATGGGCTTCTTGAAGTAGTTGAACGAGACGTTTGCATGCTCTCGTGGAGGGTTCCGGGCTTCCCTCTATATCGACTGTCTGCTGAAGAACTGCCTGACTACCTCCAGGAAGAGTTGTTACGTCATCAACTCGTTGTAAATCTATATATCTATAGCCAAGCCAATTTCCCTTCTGTTGTTATTTCTATGATGACTCGAACGGACGGCTCGGCGCTTACATGCGGGTCGGCGGCTGGATTTAAGATTGCCCACATTGCGGAGAAGGCTGTGCTGGAGTCTTTGATGCTTCGCTGGACAATTGCACGAGAGCCTAATACATCAGTATTTGAAGATGCGTTGCCAACCAACTCATTTGGCCATGTACTCTATGCTTATCACCACCCCAAGCCGATATTGGATTGGTATTCAAATGCGTGCATTGGTGACTTTAAACCTGAGCCACAATGTATCTTTTCTAAGAAAGGGATTATTTCCGCTGTGGAGGAAGAGTATGGCAGTAGTGTTGTGAGCGTTGATCTCACTACAGCGCAGGCTCGGAAAAGCGGCTGGTGTGTAGTTCGGGTGGTCGTTGCAAATGCACTTCCCAGAGAGACTGACCATCGCCTTATCCATGATGGTGGTGCTCGTCTCATGCAAATTTGCGATCGCTATAACGTTGACTATTCAAAAATCAATTTAAGTCCTAATCCGTTTGGTTAGATTTACCTAAAGGTGATGTCTCTTTGGGGTGTTATCTGAATCTGGGGCTACCATCCAAATTCTTATGACAAACCAACTTCTGTCGCGCCAGCCATCAATCTGATACGGGGCGCTGTCGTACTGGTAGGTTTGGTTCGCAGCACCCCTTGCAACGGTTGAATTAGAACTGATAACCCATCGCCAGTTTGACTTCCCTATCGCGATAGATGAATCCATTACGCAGGTTGACCGGGTAGTCGCGTCCCAGCAGATTAAACACGTTTATGCCAGTAGTAAGGTTCTTGAAGCCTGTGTAAGTGACGGTAAGGTCTGTACGCAGGTCTGAGCTGACTTTGCAGTACTGCGCCGGGTAGCCTTTCTTTGCACAACCGTCGAGGTTATAACTGTTCTCGTCATACAGATGGTAGAGCGATGTCCCAGCCACATAGTAGAGGCGCAACGAGGTGGACCATGGCCCTCTTGCCAAGCTGGTCTTTAGCGTCGCGCGTAACCGAGGATAGCCATAGCGACCGATATAGTTGGCCTGCCATGTATTTGCATCTCCATCGTAAGTCTGGTGCTTGAGCATATAGGTCGCTTCAAGCCCAACGCCGACACGACCGATATTTGCCAGATTAAAGCGGTTGTCGATATCGATGTCGACACCCGATACACGTGTACGAAGCAGGTTTTCGTACTGCAAGGACATGCGCTGGACCTGTCCTACATCCCAGGTGTAAGACTGCCCGGTGATTTGGGACGCACGCTGGGCAAAGTATAAATCCATGGCCGAAACCGATTGGCGATCAAGCACAGTTTCAAAATTGGGTTTGCCTTCGTTCTTCAGCACATAGGCTGGTAGGCGGTTGCGTATCTCGTTTTTGCGCTCGATAGCAAAGTAATCCGCCGCCAAACTGAAATGCTGGTTGGGTTCGAAGACGAAGCCGATCGACTTGCTGGTTGAAGTCTCGGGCTGGATCGCCGGGTTGGCCTTGATGATGACAGGGACTTCGATACTGCAGCCGCTATCAAATGCGAGGTTCGCATCGTTGATATCGGTAGCGTTGCCGGTACGTAATGCGTTGCGGATAGCAGTTGCGGTGACGCATCGCCGCGGGTCTTCCTGCCGGTGGAAACGACCTGTAAGCCCGCCTTGCCCCATTTGCTCGGGAATATTGGGGGCGCGAAAGCCTTCGGCGTAGGTACCGCGGAGCAGCAGCTTGCGAATTGGGTGAAAGCGGAACCCTACTTTGGGGCTGATGCGGTCGTTGGTACCCGCCTTGTCGTAGCGTGCAGCAGCAGATATCTCCAAATCTTTAATGACAGGAATGCTCAGTTCAGTAAAGAGAGCACTTAGTCGCCGGCGGCCATCGACATCGAATCCGCCGCGGTTGACGATTTCAGCGCGTTGGATGTTTTCTGACGAGCTGATCTTCAACGACTCTTCACGTAGGTCGAACCCAAATGCAATGGCGAGTGGTCCAGAAGGCAGGTCCCACACCTCGCCGGAAATTTTGCCGTCGATGAAGTTCTGGTAGGTCTTGCCTGTCATGCCGATGTTGGGAAACAGGCGCGCCAGGACTTCGTTGTTATTACGTTCGCCTATCCTATACTCCCCACTGGTGACGAGCTGGGTCAGTGCTTGGGCATTGGGCGAACCGCGTTCATTGGAATCAGTATCCGTTCCGATGCGGCCTATTGCGGCATTCCAGTCCCATTCGCGCACACTGCCTTCCAGGCCGGCGAGCAGGCGGTATTGGTTTGATGTGACCTCACGCTTGAAGAGGCTTACATCATCCATGAACCTATATTCGATGCCGACAGGGAAAGTATAAGGATTGGCTGGGTTACCAACAGCCAGGGTAGGGTAGGCCATTGAGTTGACCTCGCCGGTCATGCCATTGAGCCACTTGGCAGGCGCCATGGCAGAACGGAAGGCATAAGGCTCGTGCCGGTAGGTGTTCTGAGTACGCGAGTAGCTGAATTCACCAAAGCCACCTAAATCGGAATCAAACCTAAAGCGCGTGCCGCTGTGGATGTTGATTCGCTTGGCAGGGCTGATTATTTCAACCGTGTCGTTAAGGCTTACTTTGCATGCTCCATCGACAATCTGCGTAGTAGGGCAGTTGTACATGGGGCGACGGTTTACGCCGTTGGCTGGGTCAAAGAGGTTGCCCGGGTAAGACGTCGAGTTCGGCTGCCGCAGGGCAGGGTTGACATAAGCGGTGTGCCATTCTGGATAAGCCCCCAGGATGTCCGCTTGGTTATAACCCTCTCGGCGATACAACTCGATATGGCCAAAGAGGTTATATCCATCGCTTGCCAAATCCCCAGTACCAGCCGTTACTGTGGCGGTGTGTTGTGTACCGACATGCTTATCAAGAGGGCTTTGCGTGCTGGCAGTGGTAGACAACCCAGAGAATGTCTTGCGGGTAATGATATTGACCACGCCAGCGATGGCATCAGAGCCATAAATGGCAGATGCCCCATCTTTAAGGATTTCCACCCGTTCGATTACCTCCGTGGGGATGGTATCGATATTGACGAAATTTTCTTTGGCGCCATCAGCCAAGCCGTAGTACGAAATACGGCGGCCATTGACCAGTGTCAACGTAGCCCTTTTACTCAAGCCCCTTAATGCAAGGCCAGATGCACCACTGGCGAAACCTTTTCCAGAATTGACGTCTGAGAGTGCTGCAGGGTCTGCCGCCGTTATCGTATCGAGCAGCTGGCGTAATGTATTGGCGCCTGTCTGTTTGATTTCTTCGCGGCGGATAATCTGTACCGGCGCCTGGGTTTCTCTAGTCAACCGTTTGATGTTTGAACCAGTAACTTCGATTTTTTCTGCATGCTGAAGCGAGGGGTCTTCTGCTGCGAATGCTATTTCGGTACTACCTAGTGTTGCCACTGCAATTGCGAGGTACTGCTTTTTCACACCAACATCCTTTGTTTTCAATTTATTACAGTCAGCTTGATTGCTGTGATTTATTTTTTAATAAAATCAGAATTAAATTCTATTTGTTAAATCACAGTATGCGATCAGGTTTTTGTTATTGAATGAAATGACGGGTGAATTGTTGTTTAAAAGACTCGTTTAAATATGATGTATTTTCTATTCTATTTTTTATATTTGAATTGAATTCTCTTTGTTGCTTTTCTTTTCTTGAATTAAATGCGTGATCCAGGGTGTTGGATAAATGGGGTAATAAAAAAGCCCCCGGCAGGGCGGGGGCTTTGAACGGCGCACAAATTGTGCGTTATGAATCGTAATTAGGTCGTTATAACCTGTTCAGGATCTGTAACGGGCAGCTGTCAGCAGGGTACAGCGTTGCACAGTAAGATCGTGAATAGGTTATTAGAAGAATTTGTACTCCAGACCCAAATTCACAACACGGCCCATGGCATTGGCCAATTCAAGTATTTGCGGTGAGATACCGCCACCGTCGCTACCCCAGGCACGTTGGTCGAATTGCTGGCGGTTGAATATGTTTCTTACAAACAGCGAGGCTGTCATATTCTTAACCCCGGTGTATGCCATCGAATAATCCACGCGGGTGAAACTGTCGACCCGGCAATCTGCTTCGGGGATGCCTTTCTTATTGCAATCTGCGATCGTATAGTTTGGATCGTCAAAATCTGCCTGTAATGAAGTGGCGCTTTGGTGTTTGACGCGGATGCTATTGGAAAAGGCCCCAGTCTTCAGTTTGAATGTTACATCCCCAGTCAGCCGTGGAGTCTTATAACGCCCCGCTTGATTGTCGCCCCAGTCGTTCCTACCCTCGCTGAATTTGCGCAGCATTAATAGATAGGTGGCATTCAGTTCTGTCGTCAGCAAACCAATAGCGCCGAGGTTCTTGCGTACCGTGAAATTGAAGTCCACACCATCGGTCTTGGTTTTGGAAACGTTTTTGAATTTGCTGATCATCGATTCAAGCGCGCCAACTGTAACGCCATATTGGGCTTGCTCAGCGAGGCTGAAGGTACGGTCATTCGCAGTGAGGGGCTTGCGCGTGATGATGCCTGGTGCGAGCGAGTCTTCCCGATTAAGCAAGTCGTCGTAACTGTCGATTCGGATCTCATTCTTACGTTCGATACGCCAATAATCAGCGCTCATATTGAAGCTTTGCACTGGCTCGAATACAAAACCGAAACTAAGGCTCTTGCTTTCTTCGGGCTTGATATCGGGGTTATTGGTTACTTTGCTGAAAAGGCCGGCACTGCACTCGCTGCTGGTAATCGTATCTGCGCGAGCCAGTAATACGGTCTTTTGTGGGTCGGAGCTGGGTAGTGCGTTAGCTTGCGCGGTCAAGTCTCTTGCAAGTGCAGTCGCTGCGCCGCAACGTTTGGGATCGTTGGCGGAGTCGAAAGCGGTTTTCAAGGTCTGCGCGCTTTCGGATAAGTTGGGCGCACGGAACCCAGTCTCGATGCTGCCGCGCAAGACCAGGTTTCTGTTCGGTTGGTAACGCAACGCCAGCTTGGGCGAAATATGCGGGTCCAGACGTGGGTATTTATCAATGCGTGCTGCAACCTGCGCTTCGAGATCTTTAAGGACTGGGATGCTCAGTTCACCAAATAAGGAGCCAAATGTGCGCGATGAATCCGATGCGCTGAACCCATAGCCGACGATGTCGCCTGCTCGCAGATTGGCCGAGGTATCCACTTGCAGGGTTTCATGGCGGATATCGATACCGGCAGCGAAGCCCATTGGGCCATTGGCCAGTTCAGCCAACTCACCCGACAGCTTGGCATCGGCAAAGTTGACCTTGGTTTTGCCAAAGAAACTGTACTCGGGGAACAGTTCGCTCAACACGTCTGCACTGTTGGGCTGACCGATCTTGTATGTACGGTTGAAGAACAAGGGGTCACCACCATTAACAGCAGCGGTGTAATCGCCAATGTGCTTCAAAAAGCCAGTCTCGCTGAAGCTGCCGCGTAGAGTATTGGTCGCTTTGGAGCCAAGCTGACCCAAAGCCGCATCCCAGTCGTAGTCACCCAGCGTGCCTTTAATACCTGCGAGCGCGCGATATTGCGATGCATCTGATTTGTTGCTTGCCCCTGAATCGGCAAAACGATAACGCAGCCCAGCCAGGTCACCCGTTGTATTAAGGGGGTGGGTCGTAGGCAACGGCGCCGTCTTATCCATGTACTTGATTTGCCCCGTCAGAGGGTTTGCCCAGGTTGGGCCACCCGTTCCCCATACGCCATATGTACTCAAATATTCGGTCGTTATTTTTGAATACGTTACATCACCATATGCCTGTAAGCCGTTGCCGAGGTCCAAGGTGCCGGAGGCCATGAAGTTACCGCGCTTTGACTCGGGGGTCATATTGATGCGTGAGTAACGGTCGTACATGCATAGGCCATTGGCGGCCGGCGTACAGCCCGGAACAGGAACAATGGTTCCGTTCACGTTATCTTCGATATTGCCGGGGTACGAATAGCTGGAGTAGCTGCCTAAGTTGGCATTGAAACGACGAGCATCGGGGTGGATATAACCCAGGCCGTCGCGCCAGTTTGACCCATCCCGTTCGAACAGCTCTGCATTGAACATCACGTTGTAGCGGTCTTCTGCCAGAGAGCCCATCCCGCCGGTAATGCTGGCGCTTTTGCTGCCAAACAGTCCTCGCTGAATCGAGTTGCTATAGGTGGCTTTGGCTTGCATGCCCCGGTAGTCCTTACGGGTGATGATGTTGATCACTCCTGCAACGGCGTCGGAGCCGTAAATCGCTGACGCGCCGCTTTTGAGAATATCGACCCGTTCAACGACTTCGAGTGGAAGTGAGTCGATATTGGTAATGGTCTCTGCGTAGTCTGGTGTACCGAAGGCTGCAATCCGTCGGCCGTTGAGCAGGATCAAGGTGGATGAGGTGCCCAGGTTGCGGAGCGAAGTTGACGAAGCACCTGATGCGAAGGAGTTGTCACCCGTGATGTCGCTCAGTCCCCCTGTCGCCACCGACATCGATTCAAGCGCGTCTTTAATCGTCAGCGCCCCCGTAGCTGCGATGTTTTCCTTGGTGATCATCTGTACGGGGATGGCAGTTTCTTTTGTAGTACGTTTGATATTTGAACCAGTAATAACAATTTTTTCCGCTTTTTGTGGCGTCGTATCCGCGGCGTGTGCAGTCGTCAGGCTGCCGATGGCTGCGACGGCGGCGGCCAATATTTTGATTTGCATTGCAATTCCCTCTTTTTATGTCTAGTGCGTCAGACGCACCTTCTGTGTGAAGGCCGTGAGCGCCATAACGCTAGCATGGGCCTAGGGTTTACCCTGACGACAGAACGGAGGGGAATGGTTGCTTGTAGCCTGATTGCAACACTCAGGTTAGGAGGAGTACTGTTTTGTAGTTTTATTTCCGCCACTACATTTTTGACGACTACGCCAAGCTTTTTTGCGAAAATAAATCTACCTCACAGCTGTCGATATCGACAAAACGCTGTACGAATCTTCGCCATCGCCCAAAGAGATCACATCGCATGCAGTTCGCCCCTCCTGCCTATATCCAGCATCAAGCCCTGCTCAACTGGGTAGCCAAAGTTGCCGCACTGACCAAGCCCGATGCCATACATTGGGTCGATGGTTCTGAAGAAGAGAATGAAATGTTGCTGGCCCGGATGGTGGCTGCCGGTACATTGAAAAAGCTTAACCCAGCCAAACGACGCAATAGTTACGCCGCTTTTTCCGACCCGAGCGATGTCGCGCGGGTGGAAGACCGTACCTATGTTTGCTCGAAAGAAAAGGTCGATGCCGGCCCGAACAACAACTGGATGGCTCCGGCAGAAATGCGCACGACGTTGGACGGCCTGTTCGACGGTTGCATGCGTGGCCGTACCCTGTATGTCATTCCATTCAGCATGGGGCCTTTGGGCTCGCCGATTGCCCACATCGGCATCGAGGTAACCGATTCGCCCTATGTTGTTGCATCAATGCGCATCATGACCCGTATGGGTCGTGCTGTTTACGACGTCTTGGGTAAGGATGGCGACTTTGTGCCGTGTGTGCACTCGGTGGGCGCGCCGTTGGCAGCGGGACAAGCCGATGTGGCATGGCCGTGCAACAAAGATACCAAGTACATTGTTCATTTCCCCGAAACCCGCGAGATCTGGTCTTTCGGCTCGGGCTATGGTGGCAATGCCTTGCTGGGCAAGAAGTGCTTCGCGCTGCGTATTGCGTCCACCATGGGGCGCGACCAGGGCTGGCTGGCGGAACACATGCTGATTCTTGGCGTGGAAAATCCGCAGGGCAAAAAGCATTACGTGGCGGCGGCTTTCCCTTCCGCCTGCGGCAAGACCAACTTTGCGATGCTGATCCCCCCCAAGACTTATGCCGGCTGGAAGGTCACCACAGTGGGCGACGATATTGCCTGGATCAAGCCAAGCGCTGACGGCAAGCTGTACGCCATCAACCCGGAGAATGGCTATTTCGGTGTGGCGCCTGGGACGTCAGTGAAGTCGAACCCGAACGCCATGGCCATGCTGAACGAAAACGTGATCTTCACCAATGTCGCGTTGACGGATGATGGTGATGTCTGGTGGGAAGGCATGAGCAAGGAAGTACCGGTTCATTTGACGGATTGGCAAGGTAAGGATTGGACGCCCGCCTCGGGTACGAAGGCGGCGCATCCCAATGCCCGCTTCACAGTATCCGCCGCCCAGTGCCCGTCGCTTGATGCCGCCTGGAACGACCCGGCAGGCGTACCGATTTCGGCCTTTATCTTCGGCGGTCGGCGCTCGTCCACTGTGCCCTTGGTGTTCGAAGCCAAGAGTTGGGAAGACGGTGTATATATGGCGGCAACCATGGGTTCGGAAACCACCGCGGCAGCCGTTGGCGCGACCGGCCAGACCCGACGCGATCCTTTCGCCATGCTGCCGTTCTGTGGCTACCACATGGGGGACTATTTCCAGCATTGGCTCAGCATGGGCGAGAAGGTCAAGCAGCATGCCCCGCATATTTTCTGCGTGAACTGGTTCCGCGTGGATGAAGAGGGCAAGTTCATCTGGCCAGGTTTTGGCGACAATATGCGTGTGCTTGAATGGATGGTGGGGCGTATTACAGGACAAGCCAAGGCAAAGGAAACCTTGCTGGGTTGGGCGCCTGACTATGCTGACTTAAACTGGACCGACCTTGCCGAGATGAACCCGGTATTGTTCGAAAAGCTGATGTCGTTGGATACAGAAACCTGGCGGCATGAATTGCAGCTGCACGATGAGTGGCTGGCCAAGTTGTCAGACCGGCTTCCAGTCGCGCTGTCTGTCAAACGTAGGCGTTTGGGCGAGGCATTGGCGGGTTGATGCCAACATAGCTTGTAAAAGGCCACCTTTATAGGTGGCTTTTTTATGCCGTTTTCGCCGGCTGATTCCCGACGGACTGCCTGAAAGCGGGTTGTAATCAGTATCACCAGCAACGTACGCGTTACACCTGAGACAGTGAACTGGGGAGCCTTAGCTTTGCTTAGCAGTCACAATCGGCCTTCCCCCTGCCATAGGAAAATAACATGAGTCACTCACCTGCCCGTCGTTCACTGTTGCTTGCCGCAGCATTGACCCCCTTCGCCAGCGCATGTTCTTCTTTTCTAGGGGGTAAGCGTGGTGCTAATCCGGCGCAGAGCCGGCTTGCCGCGCTGGAAACGGTATCGGGCGGGCGGCTGGGTGTTGCAGCCTTAAATTCAGCCAATGGTGAACTGCTGGTTCACCGTGCGGACGAGCGTTTCCCGTTCTGTAGCACATTCAAGGTGATGGCCTCCGCGGCTATCCTGAAACACAGCGAAACCAGAAGTGGTTTCCTGGAAAAACTCATTACGTATACAAAAGACGACTTGGTTAATTATTCACCGATCACGGAGAAGCACATCAGTGACGGCATGACAGTGGCGGCGCTATGCGCGGCTACTATCCAGTACAGCGATAATGCCGCGGCCAATTTGTTGATGAAGCAGATTGGCGGCCCTGCTGCCGTGACTGCGTTTGCGCGTTCGGTTGGCGATAGCCAATTCCGACTCGACCGTTGGGAAACCGAACTCAATACTGCTATTCCGGGCGACCCACGTGATACCTCCACGCCGGCTGCAATGGCAAAAACACTGCAACGGTTGACGCTGGGAGATGCATTGGGGGCATCGCAGCGCGACAAGCTTGTGGAATGGATGCGAGGCAATACAACCGGTGCCACGAGAATACGTGCTGGTGTACCGGCAGATTGGGTAGTAGGGGATAAAACCGGTACAGGCGACTACGGCACGACCAATGATATTGGCGTCGTATGGCCGACAGGCAAGGCGCCTATCGTAATTACTGTCTATTTCACACAGCCCAGCAAAGACGCAAAAGCCCGCAACGATGTGATCGCGTCGGCTTCGAGGATTGTGGCCGAGGCGTGGGGTTAGTACGTTGCTGCAAGAGTCGGCTACGCGTCAGCGACACGGTGTTGAGAACCCCCGAGGAATGCTCACTTAAGCTGTGTAAATTCCTCTTCCTTCCTTGCTTTCGCCTTGTTTTGCCTTAGCTCGCGAGACTTTGGACTGAGACTAAGAGTCGCTAACAAAACCCAGCGAAGCGATGTTGGCTAGGCGCGCAAGCGTAGGCAGTGTAGGTACGGCAAGCTTGCGCAACAACGCCAGAAGGGTTTTGTTAGCGACTCTAAAAGGTGGTTAACACAAGTTCGCTACTGCTATGTACGAACTTGTGTGCCTTGGCTGTTGGAGCTGGAATTATTGGTAATGAGATAAGCCGGCGACTGTAGTCAGAATTAAAATAAGCTTTCCTGTATTTAAATAAGTCCAAGACTTAATTTTCCGCTATGCTGTGAATAGTCTCAAAAGAATCAGTTACTTCATTGCCCCAAATTTGTATAGCTTCGTTAAATTGAGTACCCGATGTATTACTGCTTGGTGTTCCAACATAAAGGCGTACGCTTGGAAAGTTGCAAAATAAAGTTCGGTTAATTACTGGAATAGAGAGCATGCCTGAATATTTGTCATTCGCTTCTGTAGTGACTTCAGCCACGATTTCCAGATAAATACAATGTGAATCGCCCTTGGCAAAAGAACTGACGACCCAAACTCTATTTACAACCAGATCGCACTCATGGGCTGTTTTGAAGTAAGGGTCTTGCCAACTTATCGAGACCTTGGATTTTTTGCACAGACTGGCGCAAATTCTTTCGAGCAAGCACGAAAAGTATTTTCGTGGCAGGCTATTTTCCATCGTTTTCATATCGATTACAGCTTATCTATTAAGGCATGGCTAGGGGGTAAGTATTAGCCGGTGCATTATTTTCGAGAATCAACGCCTTTTGAGCGCCAAGTTGAGAACAGGATAGATGTAAGAATGTCTGTTTAATTGTTTAACGTTGTGCTTCTTCTTTATGGGTGATGACAGGTGAATATTGGTAATTGTTGCTAATTGTTATTTGTATTTATATTAATGGTAACGGTAATAACGGTTACGCTAATGAGGGAAGTGCCAATGAGGCTAACGCCAATATGTTCGCTTTCTGATTTGCTACCTAGGTGCAGGAGTAGCTTATTTCCATGCAGGGCAGAAAGACGAGTTTTGGATAACCGGGCGGTGGCTCTCAGCATATTGAGATAGCTGAACTTACTAGTGTTGAACAGGTGCTTACAGTTACTGAGATGGGGGCCTGATGCGACCGGTGCAACGTGTCCCCCTTAGTGTTCAAGAGGCAGCCTTGTCAGCAACTTAGGGGGACTTAATGCAGTAGAGGAATTTGTGCAACACGTGGCCAATTGGCCACGTGCAGTAAGATCGTAAACAGGTTCTTAGGGCTTTAAATCTTGAATTCCGGCAATTTCTTTGCGACGGTATGGTTTTGTAGCCTTACATAGTCAGGCAGGCCATTCTTGAACGGTGGGTAGTCTTCGCCTTCGATCAATGGTGAGAGGTAGCGGCGGCAGGCATCGGTGATATGAAAGCCATCGGGCGAGATGAAATCGCGCGGCATGAACTTTTCGACGTTGGCGACTTGGCTCAATGGGGCCTCGGCAATGTCCCATTTGTACGGTGCGTCGTTCAGGCGACGTATTGCTGGCATGACTGAATTCTTACCTGCCAGCGCCATTTCAACGGCGGCCTTCCCAAGCGCATAGGCCTGCTCGACATCGGTTTTGCTGGCGATATGCCGGGCTGCGCGTTGCAGGTAGTCAGCTACTGCCCAGTGATATTTGTAGCCGAGCTTGTCTTTCACAAGCTGGGCAATCGTAGGGGCGACGCCACCCAGCTGTGCGTGGCCAAAGGCATCCTTCAAGCCGGTTTCGGAAAGGAACTTGCCGTCCTTGTTCTTGATGCCTTCTGACACGCCGATCACGCAGTGGTCGTATTTTTCCACCGAGGCTTTCACTTTGGCGAGGAAAGCAGCTTCGTCGAACTCGATTTCTGGGAACAGCAGGATATGTGGACCTTCGCCTTCGCTCTCGGCTGCAAGGCCGCATGCGGCGGTAATCCACCCTGCGTGCCGGCCCATGACTTCGAGGATAAAGACCTTGGTCGAGGTCTTGGCCATCGAGGCGACGTCGTAGCCGGCTTCACGGATCGAGGTGGCAACATACTTGGCGACCGAGCCAAAACCAGGGCAGCAGTCTGTAATAGGCAGGTCGTTGTCCACGGTCTTGGGCACATGGATAGCCTGGATGGGGTAACCCATGGTTTCGGACAGTTGGGCCACTTTGTAGCAGGTATCGGCAGAGTCACCACCACCGTTGTAGAAGAAGTAGCCGATGTTGTGGGCCTTGAAGACTTCGATCAGGCGTTCGTACTGTTCCTTGTGGGTATCCAGACTCTTGAGCTTGTAGCGGCAGGACCCAAAAGCGCCAGAGGGTGTGTGCTTGAGTCGGGCAATGTCGGCAGCGCTTTCACGCGAGGTATCGATCAGCTCTTCGGTTAATGCGCCGATAATGCCATTGCGGCCTGCGTAGACCGTGCCAATACGGTCACCATGTTGGCGGGCGGCTTCGATGACGCCGGCGGCGGAGGCGTTAATGACGGCGGTAACCCCGCCCGATTGGGCATAAAAGGCGTTTTTGATGCTCATGAATACTCCAAGGGAATGGTGTTGCGGCTAGGTGGCTAGGCAAGCTGGGGGTTGCAGCCACCCTTGGCCGATCTGGTTTCTACTTTTGTTTAGCGGCTTCCTGGGCATGCCATTGCTTGAGTTGTTCGCGCCATTCGGTCCAGTCATGGGGCTTACCCGTCTCGAAGCGGGTTTGCAGGTTTTTCAGCACCTTTGGCCAGGCTTTTTCGAAATAAGCCTTTGCTTTGGGCCATTCACCATTGCTGCCCCAGCCCAGATGCGTCAACGTCAGGCGGGTTGCCTCACCTTCCGGTGCAAAGCGCAGAATGACTACAGTGCGTTGTGCTCTTGCCGCTGCTAAGTGAGGCGGGGCATTCCAGGTGAACGACAAGAGCTGCTCGGGCTCGACAGCCAATACCTGCATGGTATCTGCCCCCTTCATGCTTGGTTCACCATAGGGGTCCATATAGATGTGGAAGGGACCATCCGGGCGGGGTTCCACATTGGCTTCCGGCGCAAAAAAGCTGGTGATGCCCTCATTACTGGTCCAGGCCTGCCAAACTGCGCTTACCGGAGCTTTTACCGTCACAGCCAGCTCTATGGCGGGTTCAGCGGCATGTAACGTGCTGCTGGCAAGGCAGGCGGTGGAAATCAGCAGGCGGCGCAGCATTGGGGGTGCTCCCGACAGGCAGTAGACGGGCGCAATTGTAGTCCGAAACTACGAATTACGCCCGGTAGGCATGCGAAGTTTGCGCAACAGTATTAAAGGGATTTTGCTGGCCGCGCTGAGAACCTATTCACGATCTGTCGCGAGTAGTTGTCAGCAGGGCACAGCGCAGCGCAGAAACCGGAATGTACTTAGGTACATGAGGTTGCGAACTTCTTGGTGCGAAGCACCGTAGCAGTTCGGCGTCCCCCTGGCGGGGGCTTTCGAGCAGCACATGAATCCTGATCACAGCTGCGTAGTAGGTGGTTACTAAGCGTAGCTAACAAAACCCAGCGCAGCGGTTCTGGCTAGGCGTACAAACGCAGACAGTACCGATGGGTACGGCAAGTTTGCGCAACAACGCCAGAAGGGGTTTGTTAGTTATGCTAAGCCACGTAGAACAGGATGCTGATGTACTGGCACAGACTCCCGCCCAAAACGAACAAATGCCAGATGCCATGATAGTGGCGGACTTTCTCATCATTGAGAAAGAAATAGATACCGATGCTATAGACAACACCGCCAGCAGCCAGCCAGGCAAGCCCAGCCGTGGGTAATGCGGCAACCAGTGGCTTGATGGCGATGACGACCAACCAGCCCATCACGACGTATAAAATCATTGATAGCAGGCGGGTACGGCGGCCAAGAGTCAGTTCCTGGATGATACCGAAGAGGGCTAATCCCCATGTAACGCCAAAGAGCGACCATCCCCATCCACCACGGAGGGTAACAAGCGCGAAGGGTGTGTAGGTGCCTGCAATCAGCAGGTAGATTGCGCAGTGATCAAACTTCTGCAGTACTGCTTTGGCTTTGGGGTGCTTGATACTGTGGTAAAGCGTGGAGAAGCCATATAACACGACGAGCATCGCACCATAGATGCTGAAACTGACGACTTTCCAAGGGTTGCCCTGTTGGCTGGCCAGCACGACCAGAACAACCAGGCCAGCGATGCTGAATAGGGAACCGGCCAGATGCGTAATACTGTTTAAGCGTTCACCGTGGTACACGCAGTTTCCTCATAGGGGTCGAAAAACACCATGCCGGCGTAGGGTCCAACACGGCAGGCTGCCAGGCGAGTTGTGAGGTCTCCGGCGTGGATTTCCAATCGATGTCCATCCGGATCTAATAGATAGAGCGAATCCCCTTCGCTTCGGTTCACTTTCCATTCGCGTACGTTAGCATTGCGTAGTTTCATTGCGGTTGCAGCGAAGTCGTTGGTGCTGAAGGCGTAGTGCGTGTAATCCTGCGCAGCATCGGGTTGTCGTGTGGGATCAAGCGATAAGCAGAGCCACAGAGGGCCAATGCTCAGATACGCACCACTGTCCCACCGAGCATGCGGCTGCGCACCGAGGAGGTCGACATAAAAGCGGAAACTCTCTTCCAGGTCACGTACTGCCAAAGTCAGGTGATTCAGTCCGGTAAGCATGTGTGTGTAGCCCCAAAAGCAAACAGGCGGTTAAACCGCCTGTAATAACTGCTATTGCGCTCAGTATGCTTTATGCACCAAGTGCTTTGAACACCGTATCGCAAATTTTATCGACAGCACCAACACCTGGCACCTTGATGTACTTCGGTGCTTTGGCATCGCCTGACTTGGCAAGTTCGCCGTAGTAGCTGACCAGCACTTCGGTTTGCTCGTGGTAGACCGACAGGCGCTTTTTGACGACTTCTTCCTTGTCGTCGTCACGTTGCACCAGTGCTTCGCCGGTTTCGTTGTCTTTGCCCTCGACCTTGGGTGGGGCGAATTTGACATGATAGACACGGCCAGAAGCCGAGTGAACGCGACGGCCGGTGATGCGTTCAAGGATTTCGCTATCAGGCACGTCGATTTCGACAACGTAATCGATATCTACACCGGCTTCCTTCAAGGCATCTGCCTGGGGGATAGTGCGTGGGAAGCCATCAAACAGGAAGCCCTTGGCGGCATCGGGCTGGGCAATGCGCTCCTTCACAAGTCCGATGATGATGTCGTCACGTACCAGACCGCCGGCGTCCATGATGGCCTTGGCTTCGAGGCCCAGCGGTGTGCCTGCCTTGACGGCGGCGCGCAGCATATCGCCGGTGGAAATCTGCGGAATACCGAACTTTTCCTTGATGAAGTTGGCTTGTGTACCCTTACCGGCGCCGGGTGCGCCTAAAAGAATCAATCGCATTGGGGGTGAGTCCTGGTTTCAGTGGTTTGTTTAAATCGTTTCGGCGGCAGGCCAGCTGGAAGGCTTATGTGCCGTGATGATGGCCGTTCATGCCTGTAGTGCCGCCCAGCGTTGGCGAACGCGTTCAAGATCGGCTGGTGTGTCTACGCCCGCTTCGGGTGCGTGGTCCATGACGGCAACCCCGATGGTGTGACCGTGCCATAGCACGCGAAGTTGCTCCAGGGCTTCGAATTGTTCGAGGGCACAGGGCGCGAGGTTGCGGTATTGGCGTAGAAAGCCGGCGCGATAACCGTAAATGCCGATGTGCCGAAACACGGGCAGATCAGCCGGCAATACCTCACGCGTCTGCATAAAGGCGTCGCGTGCGTAGGGGATAGGGGCCCGGCTAAAGTAGAGGGCGCGGTCATTACGGTCAAGCGCGACCTTGACCACATTGGGATTGAACATGTCTTCCGCACTACCAATAGCGTGGCAGGCTGTGGTCATTGGCAAGGTGTCGTCACCTCGCAACATATTGGCAACAGCGTCGATAAGCGTGGGGTCGATCAGCGGTTCATCGCCCTGCACATTCACGACTGCCGTTTCGTCTGGCAGGGCAAGCAGGTCGGCGGCTTCCGCCAGCCGTTCTGTGCCCGAACTGTGGTCTGTACGGGTCATGAGCACATTCAGGCCATGTTCCCGTACCGCGTCGAAGATACGGTGGTCATCGGTAGCGACATGCACGGCGCTGGCCCCGCTTTGCAAGGCCCGTTCTGCGACACGCACAATCATGGGCTTACCGCCGATATCGGCCAGCGGTTTTTCCGGCAGGCGGCTGGATGCCAGCCGGGCTGGGATCAAGGCGACAAAACTCACTGACCGACTTCCTCGTCTGCGGGCAATTCGCGTGCTTCGCTTTCCAGCATGACTGGGATCCCGTCTTTGATTGCAAAGGCCAAGCGGTCTCCTCGGCAAATCAATTCCTGACGTGCTTTATCGAGATGCAAAAGGCCCTTGCATACAGGACAGACGAGAATTTCAAGCAGTTTGGCGTCCATAGGGATTCCGAAAATTTATTGGGCACGTAAAGAAGCGCCCTAGCCACGCGGGTTTTGATGCCCATATGACTGGGTGTAAGCAGTATCAAGGCGCTGGATAAGCCAGCTGACCAGGTCGGGGACAACTTGCGCCACGACCGGAACAACCCAAATATTAACATCGTGCTGCACTGCGGCGAATTTCACGGCGTCTTTCTCAGTGCATAAGATGGCATCGGCTTTGATCTGTGAGAGATCTGTTGCGCTATAAGCATGGTGGTCGGGAAAAGGGTGTTCACTTACCGCTAAGCCCGCACTACGCAGGGTTGCAAAGAAACGGCTGGGGTTGCCTATGCCTGCTACAGCAGCCAATTTTTGGCCGGTAAAACTTTCGAGGGCACGTTGCTCGTGCTTGGCACCGAGCCGATAAACGGGGGCCGGTAGTAAGTGCATCTGGAATGTGGGTGTCTGGTCTGGGGCAATCTTCTGTACGCCTGCCGTTGTGCCATTGAACACAATCGCATCTACGGTAGCGAGCCGACCAGCTGCTTCCCGCAATGGGCCTGCGGGCAACAACCACCCATTTTGCAAGCCACGTTGAGCGTCGATGACGACGATCTCCACATCGCGCTGAAGGCGATAGTGCTGAAGACCATCGTCACAGAGAATCAAATTCGTTGCCGGATAGGCTTTTAGCAACGCTTTGGCTGCGGCAACCCGGTCACGGCCGACGAAAACCGGGCAGCCACTGTTGCGGGCCAGCAGAAGGGGCTCGTCGCCCAGTTGGCTAGCCTTGCCTGTGATGGGTACCTCGGCAACACCATTTACCTTGCCGCCGTAACCGCGACTGACAATACCAGGTTGCAAACCTGCTTGTCGTAACGCCTGGGCCAAATAGAGCACGGTGGGTGTCTTGCCTGCACCGCCGGCATTGATGTTACCGACAACCACAACAGGAACCGCCAACCGTTCGCTACGTAACCAGCCGAGCCTGTAGAGCATGCGCCGTCCAGCTGCAAGCGTACCAAACAGCAGGCTGAGAGGAAGCAACAGGACAGCAGGGAATCGACTTTGCCAATGGGCTGGTGTTTGCATGTAGGGGATCGGTCACGCTTTTAGAGCACAACCATGTTCAGTGTTCGGTATGGTTCAAAGCCGCTGTGCTTGTGGACTTTGAACCTTAAAAAAAGACATTCCCGCTATGGCAGCGGGAATGTCTAAGGCTGATACTTCCAGATGCTAGCTAGTTTGGCGACTGCGTGGCGAAAGTCAATTTGCCATAGCCAGCAATACGGGCAGCTTCCATGACATTGACGACCGACTGGTGCGTACTGGCGCTATCTGCGTTGATCACGACAACCGGGTCCTGGCCGCCTGCAGCGCTGCGCATTTCGGCAGCCAGGCTTTCAGGGTTCTGATATTCGATACGCTTACCATTGATGGCATAGCTGCCATTGCTGGTGATCGAAATTTCCACTTCCTGAGACTTGGTCTCCTGCTTTTCGGCGCTAGCTGTGGGCAGGGCGATTTTCAGTTCGGCAAACTTCGAATAAGTGGTGGTGGCCATCAAGAAGATCAGGATCACCAACATCACGTCAATCAACGGAATGAAGTTGATCTCTGGCTCTTCCCGGTGTCTGCCGCGGCGGAAGTTCATTGCTTAACCCCGCTCGCCGTGGACAACTTCCACGAGTTTGACCGCTTGTTGTTCCATCTCGACAATCAGGCTGTCGACGGTACCGCGGAAGTGTCGGTAGAAAACCAGGGCGGGCACAGCAACCATGATGCCGAATGCGGTGTTGTAAAGCGCAACCGAAATACCATGGGCCAATGCGGCGGGGTTGGCGCCACCTGTAGGGGACTGGGAGCCGAAGATTTCGATCATGCCGATTACGGTGCCTAATAGCCCCAGCAATGGTGCTGCCGTTGCAATGGTGCCCAGTGTGGTTAGCAGGCGTTCCAGATCGTGGGCAACGGCACGGCCGCTTTCCTCGATCGATTCCTTCATGATTTCACGCGTACTTTTTACGTTCTTCAGGCCTGCAGCCAATACACGGCCTAGTGGCGAGTTTGCTTGCAGTCGAGAGAGCATGTCAGGGGTGACGCCGCTCTTTTTCAGTTCCTGTACGGTCAGGGCCAGTAGCCCTTCCGGCAATACCTGCGAGCGTCGCAGGCTTACCAATCGTTCGATAATGATGGCAACGGCTACAACGGAGGCGAATATGATTGTGTAGATTGGCCAGCCGGCAGCCTGAATGATGGCGAACATGAATATCCTACCCGGTTGGGAGTTGGCGAAAAACCGCGTAACTTTAGCTGTGCTAGATGTACCCGGCAAGACATTCGCATAGCCTGTTGGTTCAAATACCCCGTCGTTACTGGTTGGTTGTGGTTGTTAACATGAGTTGTGGATAAGTTTGTGGGCAACTGGACAGTTAAATCCGCCAAGCCCCTAAAAACCAGCAGGTTGTTGAGTTGCTTAAAAAATAAGCAACGATTATATTCATTTTAAAATCAATAACTTAAGCGTTTTCTGTAACGCGAATGTAGCAATTTTCCACAACACTGACACATTAGCTTTCGATGTGGATGAATTCCCTCTTTGTGAGACCAAATGAACGAGATGCTGTCAAGCGTGACCCCGGTATGGTCAGTCAGTGAATTGAATCGTGCAGTCAAACGCCTACTGGAACGCGAGCTGCCACTGCTTTGGGTCAGCGGTGAGATATCCAACCTGACCATTGCCGCCAGTGGGCATTGTTACCTGTCTCTCAAGGATGCTGGCGCCCAGGTGCGCTGTGTGATGTTTCGCAACAGAGCCTTGTTGCTACCTTTCAAGTTGCGTGAAGGAATGAAGGTGGAAGCGCGGGCTGTCGTGACGCTTTATGAGGCGCGTGGCGACTATCAGCTGAATCTTGAGAGCATGCGGCCGGCAGGCCTTGGTGCATTGTTTGAGGCTTTTGAGAAGCTCAAGCTGGCCTTGGCGGCAGAAGGTTTGTTTGAGCCAGTCCGTAAGCGTCCATTGCCCCCCAGCCCCCGAGCGATAGGTGTTATCACATCGCCCAATGCAGCGGCATTGCGTGATGTGTTATCCACGTTGCGGCGTCGTGCTCCCCATGTGCCCGTGGTGCTATACCCTACGCCTGTGCAAGGTGAAGGCGCTGCAGACACCATTGTGGCCATGCTGGAGAAAGCGAATGCTCGCACTGAGGTCGATGTGCTGATCCTGTGCCGTGGCGGCGGCAGTATCGAGGACTTATGGTCGTTTAATGAGGAGATCGTGGCCCGCGCCATTGCGGCTTCGGTTATTCCTGTCGTGAGCGGGGTAGGGCACGAGACGGATTTCACGATTGCAGACTTTGTTGCTGATGTTCGGGCGCCAACGCCAACCGCAGCCGCTGAGCTGGTATCGGTCGATCGTGAAGCGCAGTTGGCAGCAGTCGTCCAGTTGCATCGCCGTTTACAACGTGTTTGCAGCCAACAGTTGGAGGCCAGAATGCAGCGGCTTGACTATTTGAGCCGGCGGCTGGTTCATCCAGGAGAACGCTTGAAGCGCCAGGCTCAGCAGCTGCAGAGCGCGGCGCAAGCCTTGCGCCGCAGTATGGCGCGGGTGATGGAGCAAAAGCGTTGGCAATTGGTTGAACTGCGCCAACAACACAGCTATGCGAAACCCGGGGTGGCTGGCTTGCGTGCCCAGTTGGTCGTGTTGCAGCAGCGACGAAAGTTTGTTGTGCAGGGGCAGCAAGGCAAAGTAGCAGCCCAATTGTCCACCTTGGCAGCACGATTGGAAGCACTGAACCCAATAGCGGTATTGGGGCGTGGATACAGCTTGGTTGAAACCGCGGATGGAAAGTTGGTTCGCGAAGCGGAGGGCTTACGCCAAGGGCAGAAATTGCGACTGCGCTTTGCACAGAGCGAGGCAGGAGTTGTAGTTAGTGATGTTCCGGCAGAGCAAGGCAACCTATTTTGAGGGTACGTTTCTCAGAGCCTGTTCAAAGTCTTTTGAATTTGGCCAAGATAGGGGTAAATACCCTTAAAAACGCGGCTTACGGTGAGTAAATAATGTGCTTCAAGGGCAGTTTTAACGCCGTCTCACTCCAATTTACGAGACTTTAGACAGGTTCTCAGAGCTTATCTAAAGGCTTGCGAGCTAAAGCAAGACAAGGCGAAAACAGCCGAGGAAGCGGAGTTTACAAGTGGTAAATGAGCATTTCGAGGGTGTTTTCAACGCAGTATTGCTGACGCGCAGCAGACTTTGAATAGGTTCTCAGGTCTTCAGTAGCTCTTCGCGCCCCGCCAACCACCTCTGCAGGTGTGTATCTGCCACCTGCGGCGCCCTTGCAAGTAATTCGGCAGCGACGTCGCGGGCGCGTTCCAATAGTTCGGTATCGCGTTCCAGGTCCGCAAAACGTAGCATCGGTACACCAGACTGGCGTGCGCCAAGAAATTCGCCCGGCCCGCGGATACGCAGGTCTTCGCGGGCAATCACAAAGCCATCGGTTGTTTCATAGATGACCTTGAGGCGTTGCTTTGCCACTTCTCCTACTGGGCTTGCAAACAGCAGCACGCAGCTGGATTCCAACGCACCACGCCCCACCCGGCCACGTAATTGATGCAGCTGAGCCAGCCCCATCCGTTCGGCGTGTTCAATCACCATCAGGGTGGCATTGGGTACGTCGACCCCGACTTCGATCACGGTGGTTGCTACCAGTACTTGGATTTCATTGCGACTGAAAGCCGCCATGATTTCGGCTTTTTCGGTGGCTTTGAGCCGACCGTGCACCAAGCCGACACTGTATTCGGCCAGTGTTTCGGACAGTGCCGCATGGGTGTCCTCTGCGGTTTGTAGCTCTAGCGCTTCAGATTCTTCGATCAGTGGGCAGACCCAATAGGCTTGCCGGCCTTCACTGCATACTTTGCGGACGACCTCGATCATCTCCTCACGGCGTGTATCGCTGACGAGGCGGGTTTTGATCGGTGTTCGGCCTGGCGGCAATTCATCGATGATGCTGACGTCAAGGTCGGCGTAGTAACTCATGGCAAGGGTGCGTGGTATGGGCGTGGCTGACATCATCAGTTGATGAGGAGACCCTCCTTTACCACGCAAAGCCAAGCGTTGATGTACGCCAAATCGATGTTGCTCGTCGACTATAGCCAAACCAAGCCGGGAAAAGGCGACGGAGTCCTGAAAGAGGGCGTGGGTACCGACAGCCAGTTGGGAACCGCCAGTCTCTACCTGAGCGATGGCAGCAGCTTTGGCCTTGGGCTTCAGTGAACCAGCCAACCACGCAACTTCGATTCCCAAGGGGGCCAGCCAGCTTGATAGCTTCTTGTAATGCTGTTCCGCCAGGATTTCGGTCGGCGCCATCAATGCGACCTGATAACCAGCCTCAATGGCATCGAGTGCAGCGAGTGCGGCAACAATGGTTTTCCCTGCGCCGACATCGCCCTGCAACAGGCGTTGCATGGGGTGGGGTGAGGCTAGGTCGTGGCGTATTTCACTCAATACCTTGTTCTGTGCATTTGTCAGACCAAAAGGCAGGGTCGCGATCAGGCGTTGGGCCAATTCACCTTTGGCTTTGAGCACAGGAGCGGTTTGCTCGTGACGGCGTTGGTAGGAGAGGCGCATTGACAATTGCTGCGCTAAAAGCTCGTCGAATTTGATCCGTAGCCAAGCCGGATGCATACGTTCGCTGAGTGCACGGCTAGGGATATCCGGGGTAGGGTGATGCAACAGCTGTACGGCCTGGTGAAATGGTATCAAGCCAAGGTCGCGTAACAGAGCGGCAGGTAAGGTATCTTCCAACGCCCGGCCTTCGATAGCTTGGGCGATGAGTTTGCGCAGCGTGGGTTGTGTGAGGCCGTTTACTGTTGGGTAGACGGGCGTCAGCGCCTCGGCTAGTGCCGTACTTTCACTGACAAGGCGTATTTTGGGGTGGACCATCTCCTCACCGAAGAATCCACGCCGGATTTCGCCCAGCAGCCGCACTCGTCGCCCCACTGCCAGCACTTGCTGTTGGTTGGGGTAGAAGTTGAGCAGCCGGATATGGAGTTCACCCGTGGCGTCCTCAATGCGTGCGACAAGCTGTTTGCGGGGCTTGTAGGTGACTTCAGCATGCTTGACCTCGCCTTCGACCAGGACAGGACTGCCCACCGGTGCATCGGCAATCGTGTATAGATGCGTTTCGTCCTCGTACCGAAGTGGCAGGTGTAAGATGAGGTCCTGTACTTGCTTGATACCCAGCTTGTGCAATCTATCGAGCACCGCCTTTGGGATTTTGTTGAAATCAGGTTTCATACGGGCTCAATAGCGGTAACCACGGCACCAGTAGTATCGCAACGCCATTTGATATTGAGTTGGTAGAGCGCCATACCGTACTCGCGCGTGGGGTCGTCGGCATAACCGGGGCGTGGGTCCTGTGACAGGACTTCGGTGATCAGATTACGCAGGAGCGGGTACTGCGTTTGCAATTGCATCAACTGTGTTTCTGCCTCAGCTGAAAAGTGAACCTGCAAGGGGGCATGGCCGGTATCGGCATAGCCATTGGCGGCATCGACGATTGCATCGGCATATCCCAGATAAGGTTTGAGATCGATGATGGGGGTACCTTCGAGCAGATCGGCACCACGAAGATGAATACGTACGCCTTCATGGGTGTCGATACCTGTGAGTTTGGTGACCGATAGTCCGATGGGATTGGGCCGGAAGGTGGAGCGGGTGGCAAATACGCCCATGCGCTGGTTGCCGCCGAGTTTAGGGGGCCGTACCGTGGGCCGCCAACCCTGCGATGCCGTTTCGTGAAAGATGAACATCAACCAGACGTGACTGAATTGCTCGAGGCCGCGGACGGCATCTGGTGTATCGAATGGCGGTAGTAGGGTCAGCGTGGCTTCCGCCGATGGTGATAGCCCTGGCTGGCGCGGAATCGCAAATTTTTCCTTGAAGCAGCTTTCGATCACCCCGATGGTTTGCATCGGCCAGATGCTCATGGTTTTGGCCTCAGTGCTTGTTCAAGTGCTGCCAATTGCTTAGAAGTCAGTCCGCCCTGCTCGATTGGACGGGCGGCGGCGAGTTCAAGTGCTACCAATCCGAGCGAGTGGTAACTGGCGGCGACTTTGGCGTCTAAGGCGGATGTCGCTGCCATTTGACTTGCGACAGTAGCAGCATCACCACGAGCGATAGGGCCAGTCAGTGCCTCTGCGGCTGGTAGTTTATCCAGGTTATTCAGCGTTCCAACCACCAGTGGCCGCAAGGCTTGCCATGCGGTATCACGTGTTATGCCAGCTGCTGCCATACAACGCAGCGCAGTTTCCATCAACGCGACCAGATTGTTACAGGCCAGTACCGCGCCTGCGTGGTATAGAGTCTTCTGTGCTGGGTCGATCATGAAACGGCGTGCACCTATGGCATCGAACAGGGGAGCCAGGCGCTCTATGGCAACCCTATCGCCCTCGCAACCGCAGTAGGTACCATCAAACTGTTTTACCGCCACTGCTGGGTTGGCAAATGAAGCCAGTGGGTGAACACTGCCAATCAAAGCGCCTGCTGTTTTCAGTGGGGTCAGTACAGTACTCGCCAATGCACCGCTGCAATGGAAAATCACATCGCCGGTTCGTACCATGCCTGTGGCTGCGAACATTTCTGCCGTGCTGACAAGCGCGTCGTCGGGCGTGGCAACTAATGTGAAGTCAGCAGGTCTGATCGCTGTGAGTGTGCAAACTTTTCCTGCGTCAATAAAAGCGGCTGCTTCTTGGCAATGGACCGGATCTCTGCCCACAATATCCTGGATATGTAAAACACCAGCTTGTTGCCATAAATAGGCTAGGCTACGAGCTAGACGGCCCGGACCAATCAGATTAAGAGTAGGAAGGCTCATACCAGAAGAAGGCGATAGGATGTCGAATTATCGCATGAGCAGGCAAGTGTTATGGTCTACAAGCTTGAGGCATGGCGATGCCAGCAAGTTTGATTAGCTTGTTTACAATGTACATATGACGGGGAGCCTACTTTCCGTATAATTCCATTGTCATTTTGATTTGGAGTTCCCAATGCGACGCTTACTTCTAATTGCCTTGTTTGCGCTCTCGCCTTTGAGCCATGCTTCCAGTGTGTACCAGTGGAAGGACGCGTCTGGCAATGTCATTTTCTCGGATCAACCGCCGCCTAACCAGCAAGCGCAGAAGCGCGAGATCAAAACGAATGTGATGCAGACCAGCGGTGGAAATTTTAATACCCGCGAAGCAATGCGCAATAACCCTGTGACGTTGTGGTCCAACAGCTGTGGCCAAGCCTGTGACGATGCACGCAGTATGTTGAGCAAACGCGGTATTGCTTACAGCCTGCGTAACCCAGAAGCCAGTGCGACCGACTATGATTTGTTGAAGAAGTTGGTAGGTTCCGCTACGGTGCCTGTACTTCAGGTAGGCAGTAAGACTTTGACTGGGTTCAATGCTGGAGCCTGGGCAAGTGCATTGGACGAGGCAGGCTACAAGACGCCAGATCCGACCGTAAAGGGAGGCGCTACGCCAGCGGATAAGGGTGACAATAAGGCCAGTGCAAATCCCTGAGTTTTGCCATCGGTTAGGAAATCATAAAACCCCGTATGAAAGCGGGGTTTTTGACTTATTGGGGATAATTAGGGCCGATTTCCGGCTCCAGCCTGGTATACAAACACCCATTCTGCCAGCGATTGCTTATTGGTAAAGTCAGCATCTGCTTCGCTAAAGCCATCGATTTTATGAGGTTTGCGTGTCGATACGGAACGTACGCCCATAATGCCACCCCCTGGCGCACCGATCAGTGACCAGTCGCGTTGACCGGTTTCGGGGTCGGGATAAATCTGGCGTAAGTGGCGGACTGTATTGGGAAATCGCGGGTCAGATACCAGATCCTCCAGCTTTGAAGGATACCGGTTACCACCCCCTTTTGTTTCTACATAATGCTGTATGGCCTGGCGGTAGAGGTTACCGATGTAGAGCAAATCTGCCTCACGTTGACGTTCTGCCTGGGTGGCGCTGATGTCTACGGCTTTCCCCATCATCAAGCCCATCACCAGCAGAACGCCCATGAGCCACAGATAAGCCATCCCGGCTTGATGCGGCAGATACCTACCAGTCGCCATAACTCGTGCCATCTGAAGCTTTGCCCGGCGCACCACTTTTGACATCCGCTACATTACCCTTGGCATCGGCGCCAGGTGCAATAACACGCCAGCTATCACGACGCTCGGTAACAGGGTCGATCGGAATTTCGCGCAGATAACGCAATTCAACCAGCTCTTCCAGGCTTTGTGGGTAGCGACCTCGGTCACCATGGAATTGGTCGATGACGCGTCGCATAGTGGTCAGGTCATCGCGTAGTACGGTTTCGCGTGCGCGATCCACGCTGCCGTAGTAACGCGGCGTAACCAACGTCAGGAGGATGGCGATGATTGCCATTGCCACCAGAAGTTCGATAAGGGTGAAGCCCATAGGCTTACGCTGTAGGTAAGTAGCCATGCCGGTCACCATTCACGGTAAGGTCGACCATTCAGTGCTGTTTCGGGGCTGAGCGAGTAAACATCATAGACGTCATCCCCTTCCCGAGGCGCGTCGGGCGGGCTCTGGTAGCTGCGATAGCCCCATGTAGCGGCAGCAGGTGCCGTTTCATCGGGAAAGAACGGGTCGCGTGGAATGCGGCGTAGAAAGTAGATGCGTTTCTTTTCAGGCGATTTACGGTCTTCCATGCCGTCTACCATTACTTGGAGGTTCTTGGGGTAGCCGGTACTGGTGGCGGACTTTTCAATACGCCCTTCATCGGCAGCGCGTTTGTAATCATCCAGCGCTGATCGGATATCGCGCAAGGCGAGCTTCAGTTCCTGTTCTTTCGCCCGCCGTGCGTTCAACTGGGTCAACGGCATGACAGCGGTGGCCATGATAGCTAACAGCGTCAACGTGACCAGCAGCTCAATCAAGGTGAAGCCTGCAGCCCTTGTCGTTGCTGAAAACGTTATCCCAGCTTGCGGCCTATGAAGCTTCTGGGCTTCTGGCTCGACACAAACCCCACTCTGGCTCCTGACTCCTATAGCCTTCCAACTGTGCTTAAGCTTTGATGCAGGCTGTACAGCCTGCATGCAAACAGCCTCAAGTCGCCTCATGGGCGCGTGCCACCTTGGCCTGGCTTGTTGTTGGCCGGTGGAGGGGGGGGCGGTGGTGGCGGTGCAGGGGGCGGTAGCCCAGAGGTTGGGCCACCAACGGTTACCCCCGATCCATTCGGTACGCTTACTTTGGACTTCCTGCTGGGTAACTGAAGCGGATCTGCGCCGATGGAATTCTCGGTACCACTTGCGAACTGTGTCTGGTCCGCGTTGGGAATCTCCAGATTTCGTACGATACGTGGTGTGATCAGTAAGACGAGTTCGGAGCGTTTACGTGTATTTTTTTCGGACGAAAATAAGCGCCCTAATATGGGAAAGTTACCTAAACCAGGCAATCGACTTGCCTCATCGGCATCCTCACGTTTGATCAAGCCAGCGAGTACTTGGGTTTCACCATCCTTTAGGCGCAATATGGTTTCGGCTTCTCGCTTGCCGATCTGAGGATATGATATGTCACCTGCCTTTACAAAACTAACAATATTGCTAGATTCTAGTCTTAGCTTAATCCCCACTTCTTCATTAGGATATATCTGGGGCGTAACTTCAAATGTTAAACCCACGTCCATATAGTCGACACTATCGTCCACGGATAAGGTGGTCCTAACTTTCTTAACAACCGGTACCCTGTCGCCAATGACGATTTTAGCTTTCTCACGATTCTTAACTCTAATACGAGGGTTGGCGAGGGTATTGGTGGCGCCATCTGTGTTCTTGAGGTTGAGGATTGCCAAAGGGTTGGCAACATTGACAAGTAATCCCTCTCGGCCCATGTCTTTTAGCTGCTTTATGGTGGGCAAACCGTCTGAACCATTATTGGCCCCGGTAAAGCCACTAGGTACCTTAAGTTCTATCTTGTCTGTCAGAGCCAAGCCCAGATTGAGTTCATCGCTGTTGCTGATTTCCAATATCTCGACATCCATAACGACTTCGGGATCGACCAGATCTTGGGAGGCTAACAGTTTCTCTGCTACGGCGATGGCTTCTGGTGTATCGCGCATCACCAGCGTATTTAGCTTTTCGTCGATATAGATATCGCGTGTCTTGATAATGGTTTTAAGCAATGCCAGGGCGGCCTTGGCCTCCATATTACCGAGATAGAAGGTTTTCACATGCAGAGGGTCGATATCCTTCTGCCGGTTGGCATTGGCTGGGTAGATCATTACGGATTGATCATTAAGCAGCCGCTTGGACAGTTGGTTGCCGGCCAGTAGTACATTCAGCGCGTCGTTGAGCGGTGTGTCGCGCACGATGATGGTAGTGCGGCCATCCAGTTGCGCTTCTTTGTCGAATACAAAGTTGATTCCGGTGCTTTGGCTCAGCACATCGAAGATGGAGGATAACGGGGCGTTACGGAACTCCAGCGTCACCGGGGTGTTCAGTGGCGAGTCCGCGCTGATAGGGGTGTTCTCACTACGTAGGCGTTCGGCTTCCATTTCAGACCACAGTTTCTTGGCCTGTTGGTGGCGTGGGTTGTCTGCGATCACCTGCTTAAGAATAGATGCAGCACGCTTATTATCTTTGTCGGCGATGGCTTTTGCAGCTTCTTTGACTTGTCCCGTCTGCTGTTCTTCTTTTACTAGTCGTGCCAAACCATCGCGGGCGCGTGGGTGGTTGGGCATTACGCGCAGAGCGTTCTGATAGCGCGCTTGTGCTTCCTCAAACTGTTGGTTCAGTCGTAGGGCATCGGCTTCCCGCACCAGTTGGTCTGCTTGCATTTCATGTTGGCGCGCCCAGTTGGCACGGATAGCGCTGTTTTCTGGGTACGCCTTTACTAAACGGTCGAGTTCGGCAATGCCTTCCTCTTTACGTCCTTCGTTCAGCATTTGTTTGGCGCGGTCCAGGGCAACCTGTTCGGTGGCGCAACCGCTGATTAACGCTAGCAGTATGAACAGCGAGCCGCGATTCAGATGTTTCATGGGGTGGCTCCGATAGGCAACACTTGGCGGCGTTGCGTGGCCAAGTGGATGAATGTGAGGCCGGCATTGTCGAGCCGGTCCAGCCGCCAACCATCAGGCAAGGTTTCGCCGATATGGGCAACCAATGGGCTTCCCTGCAAGTCGAGGTAGATATCGAGGCTGCCATTCCGCTCCATTTTGCCCATGTATTGGAAAGGTAGAACTGCCTCTACAGGTGTTGGCGGTGGCATATCCACTGGCGGTGGAGGTGGGGGAGCTGGGGCTGTTGCAGGTGTACGGCCCTGCGGCTTGGCTGAATGAAACGGGTCGCTTTCTGCCGGGCCTACCGTATCGCGTTTAAGCTCACCCAGCCAATCATCTTGGGCTGTACTGGTTGTTCCCGCATTGGCTGCCACAGTGGCGCTGTTTGATGCGCTTTGTGCGGTGGCAGGCTGTTTCAATTCGATTCCCGCATCGGTCTTATCGAGTTGGTTAGACCACCAGGCCAGCACCCCAATGCCAACCAGCGCTATCCACCAGATTGGCTTGATACCCTTGCTCATTGCTTGACTCCACCTGCTGTTTTCGAACGAGGGTCGTCGCGGTAGTAGAAGCTGAAGCGTAAGCGGGCAGTTACCACATCGCTGTTTTCGTCACGGTCAAAACGTACTTCATCGAGTACGGCATTTGGAGCATGGTCGAGTACGGCTTTCAAAAAAGTACGTAGAGATGGATAGTCTCCATCAATAGGCAGGCTTACCTGATAGCGCAGCAGCGGCAAGCCAGTAAGGGGTTGAAGGCGATATTCAGACTCACGGACGGCCATATCAGCTGCTGTAGCAGCGGTGTCGATGGCGGCCAATTGATCTGGCAAGGTAGAGAAACCTGGAAAGTAGGCGTAGAAGGTACTGAGCGGGTCTTTCTTTTCCGGGCGTGCAGCTTGCTCTTCCCGGGACATCCGTAGTTCGGCAGTGAGCTCACGTACTTTCGCATCACGGGGCCGTACTTGCACCAACCAGAGAACGATGGCCGCAAGTACCAAGAAGAAACCCAGCCGCCCAGCCGTACCAAGCTGCTGCCAAAACCAGCGAAGCCAAACCTGCAAATGGCTGGTATTCATTGGGTTTTCCCCGATGAGGCGTTCTTTGAACTGCCCCAATGCGCTGCAATTTGGAAACGAATTACATTGGCGTCATCGTCCCAACGTTGCTGCAACAGATGCACCTGCTCCAGGCCAGACTGATCGCGTAGTCGTCGCAGGTAGTCGTATAGTGAGGCGGTTTCATCGGCCTCCCCCCCCAATAAGACTCTACGCTGCCCTTCTTCTATACTCTCTGCGGCTTGCGGTTGTACTTGGGAAAGTTGTACCCCTTTCACATCTGTTTTTTCCAATTGTAGGAAAAGCGCTTCCCAGGGACGACCAAATTGAGCTGCTAATTCGCGAGCACGGGTTATCGTTTGCGGATCGGTACGCTCAGCCGATGTCTGTGCGCTGGTTTGCTTCCAGCGCTGGCCATCCAGACGAGCGAGTCGGGTATCCAACGTATTTTGACGCCAGCTGGCAACCAATAAGAGAACAATACCCAAAACGGCTATGGTGATGCCGAGGATAGGGTTCCCGCTGGGTTTTTGGGCAAAATCCAATTCAACTTTGCGCATCTCAACATCCGAGGCAGAACGCCCACTCTTTATCTTCTCGTGGATGGAAACCTGCTCGTGCAGGTAGCCTTAGCCAAGTGGCGTCCAGCCTTCCTAAGTCGGGCCGCTCGCGGTTTGGTGCAACCACAAACACCGGGGTATCGAGTGCATTAAGGCTGGCGCTGGCTTGAGCGACCAAACCCGGCAGCCGTCGCTCCCATGGTTCACCTAACATGCGGTTATATAGATTCACCCAGTCTCCGCCGCCGATTTGCAGCAGGCAAAGCCTTTGCGGTTCTACTACGGCAAGCAATGCGTCCTTGGGGAGCTTGCTCACCAGTTGGTTATACACGCTGGCAAGCAAAGGTCGAACGCTGCTTAATTTCAAATTATGTGAGCTGGCAAGTTCATTCAGGGTGGCCAGCCAACGCGCATCAATCGCGCTGATGATGCGGTTACGGTTAGGAATCAGTGGCGAAAGCGTTAGGACCCAGCCATTTGAGGTTTCGCCATATTGTTCGGTTAACAATGTGCGGGCATAGTCCTGACACAAACCATCATCAGCAAGATTGGTTTGCCAGTGCAGTACGGCATAGCGTACCCAGGTATTCGATACGACGACTTCCAGTTTGCGTGCCCCAGAACCATCCACATTAAGCCATTGGCTTAACTCATCCAGTTGCAATACACCATCGTTCAAACGAATGGTGAAACGGCGTGTAGCCACGGGGCGGTTACCGGATAAGCGTACCAGTTGTAGGCTGTCGGCCATGATGGCCAAAACGACGCGCTCAGCGGACGAAGGAAACACGGTTGATTTCCTGTAGGGTGGTTTCGCCCCGGGCCACTGCGGCCAGCGCTATTTCACGTAATGGGCGGGTACCAAATTGGCGCGCAGTCTGTTTGAGTTCGCTCATAGGGGCACGACGTAAAATCAGTTCACGTAATTGATCGTTTAGTCGTAGCACTTCTGCGATGGCGATGCGACCTTGATAACCACTATTACGGCAACGTGCGCAGCCCGTACCGGCCTGGAAGTTAAAGTGCTTGAGCATGTCTGGCCGGATATGGGAAGCCGCCAGTAGTTCTGCGCTGGGTTGGCTTGGTGCTGTGCAATTGGGGCAGACTCGCCGCACGAGGCGTTGTCCCAATACGCCGTTCAAGGCAGACACAAGACTGTATGGGTCTACTTCCATATGCAAAAAGCGGCTGATCACATCGAACACCGAGTTGGCATGAACGGTGGACAAAACCAAGTGACCAGTTAAGGCAGCCTGTACGGCAATTTGCGCAGTATCTGGGTCACGTATTTCTCCGACCATGATTTTGTCGGGGTCATGACGCAATACCGAACGTAAGCCACGTGAAAAGGTCAGCCCTTTCTTTTCATTGACGGGGATTTGCAGAATACCTGGCAGCTGGTATTCCACAGGGTCTTCAATTGTGATGATCTTGTCACTGCCGTCGTTGATTTCGCTGAGTGCAGCGTAGAGGGTCGTGGTTTTTCCTGAACCGGTGGGTCCTGTTACCAGCAACATGCCATAAGGTTCGGCGGCCAGTTCACGCACAATTGCCCGGGTTGCCTGGTCCAAGCCCAGGCTTTCCAGGCTCAGACCTGCCATCTGGCTGGTGATGGCCTGTTTATCCAGTACCCGTAATACAGCATCTTCACCGTGGATACTGGGCATGATGGAGACGCGGAAGTCGACTTCGCGCTCCAAGATAAATGCCTTGAAACGTCCATCCTGAGGTATACGACGCTCGGCAATATCGAGCTCGCTCATGACCTTGAGACGAGAGATCGTCTGTTCTGCCAGTTCTATGCCGCTGACCCGTTTACCTTCGCCAAGAATACCGTCGACGCGGTATTTGATGACAAGACCTTCATGATCACTCTCGATATGAATATCGCTGGCACCGCTTTTGAGGGCGTCATACAGCGTGGAATTGACAAGTTTGACGGCTTGGCTGTTTTCCTCGGCAATCTTCGCCAGGGTGATGATTTCGACCGGTTCACCTCGCCGATTTCCTTGAGCCTGTGGTACCAGACCGTCGATTGCGCGACGACCCTCTTCCAGCTCGGTAAAGCGAGCAGTCAAATCTCTATCGTCGCAGAGCGCCAGTTGATAAGCGCCGTCGAGCTTGTGTTCCAACCAGTGCAGCAGCCCTGGCTGCATGGGGTCTGCCACGATGGCAACTGTTCGATCCTTATGCTTTACAGGTAAGCAGAGTCGGGTCTGGCATTCGGCAAAAGGTATACGACTGAAATCGGCATTCAAGTCAGCTAACTTTGGGCCAGGAACCAGCGGTATACGTAGGGTGGAGGACAATGCGGACAGCATTGCTTCGCGTGAAGTTTTCGACTCGGTTGCCAATGCTTCAAGCAAGGGGATGCCGTCGGTATTCGAGGTCTCGCGAGCCCGTGCAAGCGTTGTTTGGCTAAGCTTAGGGTGCATTTCCGAAGTATGGACGCGTGCGTTCATTTCAGACCTCCTGCCAGATCGAAGATAGGCAGATACATCAATACTACGATCAACCCGATAAAACCACCCATCAGCAGCATCAATAGCGGCTCGATCAGCTTGGTGGCGGCATCGACAAAGCGACTTAATTCATCGTCGTGAAAGCTGGCGATTCTTTCCATCATCTCGCCAAGTTTCCCGCTCTTTTCTCCAACCCTTAAGAGACGTAATGCAACCGGGGTAGTCAAGCCCGCACGCTGCATGGTATCGGCCAATGGCTGGCCTTGCCGTAAAGCACCTACCACCTGTAATAGCGGACCACGCAGAACAGGGTGCAGCAGTCCGGCGACACGTTCATAAGCCGTCACAACGGGTATGCCGCTACACTGCAGCATGCCCGCAGCACGATAAAAGCGCGCCAATTGAAAGAGGCGCAAGCGTTCACCCAGCCAAGGGCTGCGCCAGGCACGCGCCATCATGGCTGCCCGTACTGCAGGTAAGGTACTGAGCCACCCAAGCACGGACAGGGTGCCCAATAGAATTAATACTGCGGCCATCCGATTTTTTTCGATGGCTCCGCCAAATGTCAGCAACATCTGCGACATGAAGGGCAGCTCAGTATGCATGCCTTCGTAAATGCGGCTGAACTTGGGTACCAAGTACCCCAGCAGAAACAGGCAGACACCACCGCCAACCATCAGCAGCATTGCAGGGTATATCGCAGCGCCGATCAAGCGTTTTTTGAGCGCATCAATTTGCTGCTGATAGGCAATGAACCGGCCCAGTGCCCGATCCATATCCCCAGTTGTTTCGCTGGCACGGATATTGGCCACCAACAACTCGGGGAATATGGTTGGTCGTGCAGTCATGGCTTCAGACAAAGGCTTACCCTGACGTAACGCCAACATCAGTTCGTCTAGTATTGTCCGTATCGCAGGTTGTGCTTCTTTTTCCGCCAGTGTTTCTATGCACTCTGTAAGGGAAAGACCCGCTTCCAGTAACGCGACTAGCTCTTGAGTAAAAAGAAGTAGATCGAACTTCGGTTTACGTTGTATTGACCAACCAGCCCCGGTTGCAGTGACACCAACGACCTTTAGACCCTGTGCCTGTATTTGGGCACGGGCTTGTTCCGGTGAGTCAGCGTTGATATTTAGGCTGACCAGCCGACGTGCAGAATCAATGGCGCTGACACGAAACGATTGGGCCATGATCGTCTAATTGGTGATTGGCGCGTTTTCACCAGTACCACCAGGCCTGCCGCTTGGCCCGTGGGATGACAAGTCGAAGTCGCGTCCATTAGTACCTGGGCTACGATATTGGTACGGTTGGCCCCAAGGGTCTGCTGGAACTGCTTTTTTAAGGTAAGGACCACGCCAGCGTGGTTCATCTGCAGGTTGCTGTACTAGTGATGCCAAACCTTGCTCAGTACGGGGGAAATGGCCGGTATCGAGCCGGTATTGTTCAAGAGCTTTTGATAGAGCGTCGATTTGCTGTTGCGCGGTTGTTATTTCAGACTTACCAAGGTTCTTGAAAAGATTGGGGCCGACTACGCCCACTAGCAGGCCAATAATGACCAGTGCTATCAAAAGTTCCAATAAGGTGAAGCCAGCTTGGCGAAGGCGCAAATAGGGCATAGTAGGCTCGTTGACAGCAGAGGTTGGAGTATGCCATCCGTATAATACTTCAGCATAGCTTGATTTAATTTATAGCTGGGAGATCGACGACCCAAAAAGTATTTACGCTATTTGGAGGCCGGCCAAGCTAAGTCGAGGTCCAGTGTTAACGGCGTATTTACGACGGTTTCCCGGCGACATACTCCTTGCATGTCATCTGTGCGGCATGTTGCATCAGCTGGATTGCCGTCAGACTGCGAACGATGCTGTTTCGCAATGAGCTGAGCGTGCAGGCGGCCAGATGAAGAACTGAGGAAGCGGAGCTGGGCTTCTGCTTTTACATCTGATGCAGCATGGACCGCTAAGATCCGGCCATCGGGCTGCGGGATATAGATATCGGCATAGCTGAAGTGCCGATTTAGGTTGGCTGGATTACGTTCATCTGCCGGCAGGTCACCGGAAAACGAAATGTATACTTCTGCTCCCCCTGATTGCCACAGCAAAGCACGATAGTCCGGTTTGCCATCACAGGCCTGTCCCGCAGGGCATTTTATGCTGGGGGCGGCATCCAACGTGAGCTGAGCAGATGCCAGAGTAGTGGCTTTGCTCGTAGTGGTAGTTGGTGGAGAAGGTGGTGTTGGGCTTTGCGCCATGCCTTGGCAACCGAGCATAACACTGACCAAGGATAGCGGTAACAGGCGGTAGCGGATCATAACGGGCTCGCTATGGAAAAACCCTACCCGCAGCTCTTTGTGACCGAGCTGCGGGTGGGTGAACTGCGCCTAAACGCGACTATTGGAGTTTAGTTTGGCAATTGCTTTTGTGGTGCAAAACCAGGATCAGCTGCTGGGGCTTGCTTGATCAACCAGACTTCAGCTTGTTGCAACTGCTCCTGAACAACAGGGCTGCCATCGGGGATGCCTACGACAGCAGTGCCAATACCCAAACCACTGTGTCGGACAACTAGCTGATGGCCACCATATGCTGGTTGTGGGCACCACTGCTGGTTTTCACCGCCGTGAGCCGACCACATGATAACTTCGCCACCTACAGTTTTGACACTATTTGATGCATCCAAGACCAAGCCGGTTTGCTTGCTGGCAATTTGATAGTAGCCATCCGCATTCCGCTGTAAGCGCCAACGGGTAACACCACCATCTTGCCACACGAATACTGGTGACGAGAGGGCATCCCCGGCAGGGGTAAGCGATTTATTGCTACCGGTTTGTACGATTTGGTAATCGCGATTGACATCAAGCACCGTCGCGCACTTTTGGCCGGTTGTTGGAGGTACTGGTTTGGTGCCGCCACCTGTACCACCACCTGTACCACCACCGGCATCTGTGCTGGTCCAGTAGGTATTCAACCAACCACCGTAGGTGAATGGCTTGTCTTTGCTGCAGGCGGTGGGATCGCAGTACGAACCCCAGATCCAGTAAGTACCGCCAGGCTGGTTGTTTACCAGCAGCGTGAGGGTATAGCGCTTGCCATTTACTTCGACAACATCACCATGCTTGTACTTACCACCGCGATCGTACTTGCTGGCGGTACCACCACCCGTACCGCCGCCGGTGCCACCACCCGTACCACCACCATTTTTGTCTTCCAGCACGGTCAGCTTGAAGGAAGCCGTGGCTTCTTTACCGTTGGTGGCAATGACGCGCATCGTAACGTTGGCTGTACCAAAGGCATCCTTAACGGGTGTGATACGCACTGTACGTTGGTTTACACCTTGGCCGGCTTGAACACTGACCCCGGTAGGAGCAATAACACTCGCGTTATCTGAACGGGCTTCGAAACGAACACCAGCCAGGTTGGTTCCTGCGAGATCCAGCGTCAGGCTGCCGCTGCCATTCTCATCGATTGTCAACTGCTGGGCGCTGAATGTGGCTTTAAGCGTTGCTTGGCCTGTATCACCAGGGTAGAACTTCTGCACAGACGCTACGTCGCCGGCACTCAGGTCATTACGCTGGCCCATTCTTCGTGCATCAACATCACTTCTAACTGGAACAATCGTAGCCTGACCATTCTTGGAAAAGGCTCCGGCAGGATAATGCATGATCGAGTCGTAGTCATAGCCACCTACGGGGTCAACATCGCCCGAACGTAACTTGGTGAAGTTACCCTTAGCCCAATCCTCGATATTTTCGTCGCGTACTTGTACGTAGCTGTCACGATCTGGTCGCATTTGTTCGTGCATCCAGCCCAGTGCATGCAACATTTCGTGTGCAGCGATGCCTGGCCATTCACAACCGGAACCGATAGAGATGTCTTGCCCGCGTTGCTGCATACCTACGCTTGAATAACAACCATCGCCACGGAAGAAGCGTACGAAGTTAGGTTCGTTTGTCCGTTGAACAAAACGTACGGCGGTCTTGTCTGAAATCAGTTTCATGCCAGCTTGAATGGCATTACGTGCGGTTTGCGACAACTGAGCATCGTAAGTGTAATAAACGGTATTGTTAGGCCACCGGGTAGCACCAGCCAAATGATTGTCAGCAGCAACTAGCTTGGATTGAATGGCGCTGGGTTGGCTCCAATCAGTTACCGTGAATGGTTTAATGCCTGTCCGCTGAATTTCCTTATGCTGACCAATCACCATGTCGCCATAAAGGGCATCGCCGTTCGCTAGAATGCGGTAGGTGATAAGGTCGTCTGAGCCTTGTATTTTACCGGTGGCAGTCTTCGGATTACGGGGGACGTTCAGTTCCGGGTTACCCACCACATTGGGTTCGGCCATCGCGCCTAAGGCGGTCACCACCAGTAAAGTGAGAGCAGAGAATTTAAGTTTCATGATGTGTTCTCAATCGTTTGACAATGTGGTGATCAGCGCGTAACGGCGATCAACGATAGGCCCTGGACCGCAGTGTAAGCATGTACCAGTACGTAGTAGCGACCAGACTGAGGTTGCTTGATCAGTACGGCTTCATTGCTGGCGGTGCTGCTACCTGAGTAAATGGTGCTGGGGTCGCTGGTGGTGACTTGTGGCGCATTACCGTATTTCACGTACAAGTCGGCATCACCTGTACCACCGCCTGTGCGGATGCTAAGGAACTGTGCGCCTGCTGGTACGTCGATGGTGTAACGCAACTGCCCATTGGCTTGACCAGCCAAGTTCAGCTTGACGACACCGTTTTTCAGGGCATTTTCGGTACCACCACCTGTACCACCGCCCGTGCCCCCCCCACCTCCTGGTGACGGCGGTACATTCGGGCAACGTACTCCTACTTGATTGAACACGTCGATCACGTCAGCGCGTGGCATGCCGCGGTCGTCTGCTGCACGTATCACACCGCAAGCACCATCGTCGAAAGTCGACTGCGGCTTCCAGTACAACATGTTGGCAGTAGCAAACGTAGTGAATGCTTTCTTTACGTCCCAGCCTGGTTTATTGGCGAGCAACGCGAAGGCCTTGTTGTAGACACCACTGGAATGGTGTACGTCTATGCCACTGTAATACCTGCTTGCGTGGCCAATCGATGCCCCATCGCGCTCTGGTTCCAGCATGTAGCGCATGGCGTCATTAGCGCCACCGCGCATAATGTCGTCACCGATCATGAACTTGGTTTTACCACGTGCATATACCTCAGCTGCTGCTGACGCCATGTCCGAGAATGCCTCGTTCATCCCGCCTGACTGGCCTTGATAGACCAAGCCAGCATTTTGTTGGGTAAAGCCGTGACTGACTTCGTGGGCAATGACGCCCAGAGAAACCAAGGGGAACATACGGCGACCACCATCGCCAAAGTTCATTGCTTGGCCGTCCCAAGTGGCGTTTTCCCAGTTTTGACCGGTGTGGACGCGTAGGGTCAGCTTTTGTTGGATAGGACGTTTCCCTAGCCATTCGTTGTACATCTTGAAGACGGTATTACCAAAGGACTGGGCATCGTTCAGCGGTGCAAATGCGCCGTTGGCTGGGCGGGCAGTGTTACGTGCTGTTCCGCTGCTAGGGCATGAAGGGGAGCGGTAAGCTACATCCGGACCACTATTTTGATTGCGCATATCAACGGTCTTGACGGTGGCGCTTTCATAGCTACAGTCCTGGCTTACTTCGAAAGCGGGATAGTCGCGACCAAATTCATATTGCCCCAGCTTTTCGTTACCGCCGGGGCCCGTCATGTCACGGGATGCTAGGCCTTCCCATTGCTTGAGGACTTCAAGGGTTTCTGCATCAACAATGAAGCTAGGGCGAGTAGGGTTTGGCGAGGGGATGTACAGAGAGACTAGGTAGACTCGTTGAGCACGATTGCTACGCTGGTCTATCACGGCTACTACGAGCTCAATGTCCTTATGCTCTGCTTTATCTACCTGAATTCCCTTTTTCCGGAGCAGGTTCCATACATCATTTTCGCTGTAGCGAGCTTTAGGACTAGGCAAGTCAGCGGCAATACCACTTAACAAAGTACCACTTGTATAACTTGGCGCATCGGAAAGTGCACCTTCAGCATTGCGTGAGCGGCTGGAGACTGGAGAGGTTTCACCCCATACACGTAGACCTTGGTGATACTGGGTATATTTGGTTTTTTCGCTGCCGGTGGCTGTGGTGATACTCGCGCTCGGGCGTAGGTCGACACCAGCCCCAGTTGCGGAATCTAGCGTTGGCATACCTTGGCTTAAATCAATACGGCTGGCTGCCATTGCAGATGTTGCGCTGGCGACAGCAACTGTCAGTACGGCCATCCGCCAAATTGAAACTTGCTTAGTCCTCATGATCGTCCTCAGGTGGTGATTTGTATGACACTGGCGATTAAACGGCACAATATGAAGATTGTAAATATGCGTTCGTCATATTTCATCACTCTTCACGGCATGGGTGTTATGGGTTACTCCGGGTGATCCCTGCGGAAGTATTACATATTAATATGCGCATGGAATATTTTCCATGGGGCGTTATTGAATTGTATTCAGGAGGGGGACGAGAGGTCGTTCTATCTGATTCTGTAAGGCTTTTGTACTTATTGGTGTAACACAACGTCATTTCTTCCCCTGTGGTATGTGGTAGTGCCTGCCTGAAAATAAATACGTCAGATAGCCAAAAATTGCCTAGATTTTGTTGTGGCAATCGTACGGTCTGGCTTGTTCCATCAGCTGTTTGCCGGGGGTTGTCAGCACACCTACCCACAGTATTCACTATGGAAAAATAAAAAATGAACTATCGTCTTAGCCCTCGTGGCTTATTGGTTTCAGCGCTCGCGCTGGCTTTTGGTAGCGCGCAAGGTGCCATTCCGCCTAGTGCATCAGTACAGAGTCAGATTCACCCTGAAAAACGTCATTCAGTAATAGGGACGGTGACTAAACCCATCCCTGCTCCAATTTCGGCAGAGGTGGCAAACCCGGAATTGGCGCGGAAGCGGCTGATGCAACAGCTGAAGAATGAAACGCCTTGCCGTATGGAGGATTTTGCCGCGGCGCGTGGTGATGTTTTGGTCCGCCTTGTCAGATCGCAATCGGTGTCCTGTGTCAACCAGCTGTTCTCGGTGACGGGCCAGATTGCCCGCGATGCGTTCAGCGAAGCACAGATGGTGAATATTGCCGCCGAACTCAAAAGGCAGGCACAAAGTTACGATGGCACCAATAGCGGCCAGATCCAGCAGCTGGTTTCCTTTATGCGCGCGGGTTACTTCGTCCAGTGGTACCAGCGTGATGATGTCGGCGAGTATGGCCCTACTTTGAAAGCTGCCATTCGTGGTGCTTTGGATGTGCTGTTTGAAAACCCTGCGACTCGTAAGGTGACTGCTGAGAATGGCGATTTGCTCAGCGAGGCAATCACACTCATCGATAGTGCTGCTGAGAACGCCCGGTATTTGCCGGTGGTGCTCGATCTACTCAAACGGGCGGACGACAGTTATTTCCAGCTATGGTCGATGCGCAGCGCAGTAAACAATGTCTTCACTGTACTTTACCGTGGCCATCAGAACGATGACTTCGTAGAGGTTGTTCGTAACGATCCCAAGATTGTCGAGGCGCTCACTAATTTCTATCGTCAGCGCTTATACCTTCGGGGGACTGAATCCGAATTCGTGCTGGTGAATGCAGTACGCGAAGGCGGCCGCTTCATGAAATACACCGAACGCAAGCCGGAAGCTCAGGCTTTGATGCGGATGGTATTGCAGGAAAATGAGATGGTTGGCCGCGGGGCTATGCTGTGGGTGACTGCTGCGGGCATGATCGATTTTTTTGATTCCGCAAACTGTAATTACTACGGCACCTGTAACTACAAGGAAGCGTTAAAAGCCAAGGTACTCCCGAATCGATATGAGTGCAGTCCATCGCTGAAGATGCTGGCGCAAGACATGACGATTGATCAGTTCAAGCAGTCATGCGCAATCATTGGTGCTGAAGAAAAGCTGTTCCACTACGGTATGTTGGGAAGCAGCAACCCGCAAACCAGTAAGCCGGTACCCAATGATAAAAATACTGCCCTGGAAGTGGTCGTATTTGACGACTACAGCAACTATTCGAACTATGCGGGCCTGTTCTACGGCATTAGTACAAATAATGGGGGGATGTATTTGGAAGGAAACCCTTCCGACCCGAACAATCAAGCGCGTTTTATTGCGCATGAAGCTTCATGGAACCGCCCGAAGTTCCAAGTCTGGAATCTGGAACATGAATATATCCATTACCAGGATGGTCGTTATGACATGGAAGGCGACTTTACAAAGACGATCAGCGCCAAGACTGTATGGTGGGTAGAGGGAGTAGCTGAATACTACTCACGCCAGAATGATTACCCTGAAGCAATAACGGAGGCGCGTAAGAAGACATACACGCTGAGCACGATTCTTGGTAATACCTATGAGATGGGCGACTACACCAATCGTGCTTATCGCTGGGGTTATCTGGCAGTCCGCTTCATGTTTGAACGTCACCGTGATGATGTTGAAAGAGCGGTGGCATTTACCCGCACTGGCGACTACGCCGGCTACACCACCCATATGAATGGTATAGGCAGCCGTTACGATGCAGAATTCACTCAATGGCTGGATTTGGTAAGTTCGTCCGGTGACTTTGCAGGTGGTAAGCCAAGCAACAGTCCGCCAGCCTTGACTGGCTTGGCAGATACCCGCATGGGCATGGGGCAGTCCGCGTCGGTTGGCTTTACCGTTACAGATAAAGAAACCCCTGCTGCACAGCTGCGCGTGGCAGCCAGTACCAACAACCCCACACTATTTCCGACATCAGGTTTGGTATTGGGGGGAAGTGACGGGCAACGTACCCTGCGACTTACACCAAGCGCCGGCAAGCAGGGGACCGCACAGATTACGCTGACTGTAACAGATGGCCAGCTCTCCACCAGCGGCACATTCAATGTAACAGTGGGGGATGGTGGTGGCTCCGGGAGCTGCCCGGCTAATCCAGATGCATTGGGTGATGGTTGTACACGTATGGTGAATGGTCCGGCAAAGGCGTATTACTACGTCTATGTGCCACCAGGAACCAGACGGCTCAGCATCAAAACCTATGGCGGTACCGGAAATGCCGACCTGTATGCTCAGGACAGTAAAAAAGGGTGGCCTAGTGAGAGTAACTATCTGGTCAAATCTACCCAGCCGGGTAATGACGAAAGCATCGTGATCAATTCCCCAGCCGTAGGGTACTACCATCTATTGGTTAACCCACAGCCAACTTATTCAGGCTTGAGTTTGATGGCTGACCTGGTCGGTGAGGATGAATACAGTGAAAGCAATTGCCCGGCCGATGCAATGGGTCTGGCAGATGGTTGCCTGCGTTCCAAGCTTTCGGGCAATAGTGCTTATTACTGGATATATGCCCCATCTGGCACTAAACGTATCACTTTACGTGCCGAGGGAGGGCAAGCCAGCGATGCAACTCTGTATGTGAAGACGGTGGGCTGGCCTACACCGAGCGACTATCTGTTCAAATCCCAAGCTGGTACGTTGGTCATCAACAATTTGCCAAGCGGGGATCGTTATTACCACATCCTGCTGCAAGGCAAAACCCCTTATCAGGGGGTGAACCTGAAGGCTCGTGTCGACTAAATACACGTTGCCAAACTTGAGGGATGCCGGTGGCTAAATTGCCACCGGTTTTTATTTTGGCAACTGATGACACTGATCAGCGGTGGGAACAGAATTACCGCCTGAATGTCTGCTTGACGGAGCACAAAAGGTAGATGACCTATGCTGGTGTGTTGCCGTGTGGCTAATGAATTTATGCCAACTGACGGGAGTGTTCTTATATGTTGTGAAAACCAGAAATCATTCTCAAATGTGTATTGGTTCTTATAAGTAGTTTAAAAGTCAATTGGTGGAAGTGTGCGTAGAGCAGCAGAATAGGCTGAGTAATTATGCTAGCCGTCGCAAGCGCTTTTGTTAATGAACAATAATTCATTAGAAATGAATAAAAGATTTACGCAATATATAAGCTTCATTAAGGTAAGTAATAAGTTTTGTGTGCGGTTTTCATCTGGGTTTTAGACTTTACTTTTTCAACGGAGGTTTTTGTGAAATTGAATTTCAAACATAGTGCTATTTTCTTAATGGCAATTGCAGGTACAAATTTATATGCAGTAGATGATCTTGATCTAGAACCTAGTAATCTCAGCGTTGGCAAGGTGAAACAAAGCGCACATGATGATCAAATCGTGAGCGTGATGGGAAAGTTTGTAAGGCGTATTTATGGCGACCACTATAAATTTACCGGTCAAGATGGCGCCAGTATTTGTGTTGAAGTAGATAATGATGACGGCGGTGTATTAATCAATAACCGGCATACTTATTTTGACCTGGGTCGATATGCAAATCGCACTGTAAGAATCACTGGCCAGGTTGACAGGGAATATCTTACTTTCGAAAAAGGTTGTGAGAAGATCAAAATTGATGTTGAACACATCGACTTTGCAGACAGCCGCCCCAGCCAGGGGGAGCGCCCAGTTCAAGGCCAGCCCGATCCAGTGAGAACTAATGTGGATCCCGATTTAAATTAAGTAGAAGCTATCTTTTAAATGATACGTAACTGGGGATACTTCCCGGTTACGTATCATTCTATGCCCTGTTATTGAATACAGACTTTTGAACAAGTTCTAGGGCTTCCACACATATATTAATAACGTGCAGCGGCTTTTCATGTAATCAAGACAGAAGCGGTAATTTAACAAGATGCGGGAACGCATCTTTTTTTTATTATTTGGCATCGGGAAACATTCTGACATTTCTGATCGCCATGTGGTGAGAGGTGTATCAGTACGCCTCGCTACCCAATATTCATGATCAGCCTGTTGTGTTGTTGTCCGTTGAAGCGGTGACCGGCTTGTTCGGGTTATTGAGCCAGTCTAAGGTGGTCTGGGAGAATTGGTCGGCATTGGTGACAAAATTAGCAGGGCTACCGTTGCATGACATGCTGAACGGCCCGTTGCCTGAGGTATCGCCAGTGCAGTCGCTGCGAACCGATTGAATGCCGACTGAACCATCGCGCTGCAATTCGGCAAGCTTGGTTTTCATTTTTTCCTGGTTATCCAGATCATCGAAGTCCGCGGCAGCTGGCAAAGTGAATTCCACTACTTGGTTTTCTTTTACTTCCAGCCCAGGTTTCACCAGCATCACGCTCCAGCCGTATGGGGTGTAGACGATCGCCACACTGCTGCCCGGTATATTGGGCAGGTTATTTTCCTTGATCAGCGCTGCCGCCTCGGGTTCACTAGCCGGCAGCACGGTTAGCACGGTACTGATTAAACGGGGTTTGATCTTGCCTTCTTCCTTGTCTTTGATCTTCTTGTACACCTCGGCCATCGACTTGGTGTCGACGGTGTAAGGGCGCAATTCGGGTATCTGTGCCTGCAAATTCTCGAACTCTGACTTGTCAGCAGTACTCATGCCTGGGCAGGCGGTGAGCAAAGGAAGGGTGAGCAGGGCTACAAGCAATCGGACAACCACTTTCATGAGGCAACGCTTTCTATAGATGTTGGCTACCCTGCACGCAGGGTGGAGGTGTTCTGTGTCATGCCAAAGCCCTCGATGGCGCTGTCGGCGGTATGGGGTTGGACGGCTGGAGCACCCTTGGCCGGGCGTGGTGACGGTGTAGTCAGCAACCGAGCCAAATCCAGTGTTGGGGTAGAACGGGCAGTGGATGCCTGCACGACTTTAGTGACGTAACCGTTACGAAAACCACCCTGGAAATTACCGGTGTTGTACGCGGAAATGGCCTGCAGCAGCGCCTTGGTTCCGGTGCCATGGGTTTGGGCGGCCCGGCCGTATTGCGCTGTCAGAATGGCAGCCCCGGCACGCAGGTTCTGGCAGGCATCGAATGCACCAGCCGTTGTCAGCTTCAGCCGGGGCAGATTGCGGGAGTTGATTTGCATCAGCCCCATATCCACCGAGTAACCTTGCTTGATCAACCAACTGGCCCAAGCCGCGGCCTCTGATGCCGTTTTGGGTGCACGCTGTAGGCGAGCATTGCCGTTTATGTGCAGAGCCAGCGGATTGAACCCACTTTCTGTACGGATGATGGCATGCATCGTACTCGCGGCTACGTTCGGGGCGCATTGCTGCAAAAGGATAGGGAGGTCGATCATATAAAACTTGTGCTGTGGCGTATTGGCAAGGCGGTTTTGGCAGCATCATTTCTGCTGGTCGATGACATCGCTTTTTTCTGGTGCAGCCACTTTAGCGCGTGCTGAAAAGGTGGGGTCAAGAAAGTACAGAATCTGCTTGCCGTAAATGGGTGTCTGCCCAGCCATGAAGATCAACATGTCGCCAGGTTCGCTGACATTGCCCTTGGCGTCTTTTTTCGCGGCGGGCAAGCGCATTACCTCATCCGCGGTCAGCAGCGGCCGTTGCGTTTCCTGGGTAGACGTAGAGAGGCTGGATTGCGAACCATAAAGGCTGCCGGAATACGAATGCGATTGTTTGACAATGGTGGCGGTGCCGCTCATCTTCGACAGCAGTTCAGCCGTCTCGATTTTGTTGGGGGCATAGGCTACCCGTACATGGCAATTGGAGAAGATGCTTTCATCCTTGCCATAGGCTGTCCAAAGCTGCGAGATATCCTGGATGATCAGGTAAGCCTTCATGCCATAGCCTGCGATAAACGCCATCGACTCTTCAAACACATCCAGCTTGCCCAGGCTGGGAAATTCGTCCAGCAATAGCAGCAGCCTGTGCTTGTAGCCAGCAATGCTGCGGCCGTCCTTGAATTCCATCTTCTCGGTGAGACCACGGACGATCTGAGTGATGATCAAGCGGATCAAGGGCCGCAGGCGGTCCTTGTCTGATGGCGGTACCACCAGGTACAGCGATACCGGTTTTTCGTCGTTCATCAAGTCGCTGACCCGGAAATCACTGGCGGCGGTGTTGCGCGCCACGATAGGGTCACGGTACAGCGTCAGGAAGGAAATAGCGGTAGAGATGACACCGGATTGTTCTTCGTCCGCCTTGTTCAGCATGTCTCGGGCGGCAGCGGCTACCACCGGGTGGCAGTAACTGGGGGTGCCATTGGGAAGTGGCCAACCATTGCCTACGAGGTCATGATCGGTATCCAGCATGAATTGCATAGACTGGGCCACGGTGCGTGTTGGGTCGCTCAGAAAGGCAATCACCCCATTCAGTGTCTTGTTCTTTTCGGCATACAATACATGCAACGCGACCCCTACCAACAAGGCTTGGCTGGACTTCTGCCAGTGGTCTGCCAACCCTTTGCCATCCGGGTCGACAATCATGGTCATGATGTTTTGTACATCGGCCACTTCCCGGTCGGTGCCGACCCGTACTTCCGCCAAGGGGTTGTAGCGTGCACTGGAGCCATCCAAGGCCGAGGGTTCGAACTTGATGACGCGGTTACCGGCTTCTTGTTTACGCCAGCCCGCAGTCAGCGCCCAGTTTTCACCCTTGATGTCATAGATCAGCGCGCTATGCGGCCACGACAGCAGGGTCGGCAGTACCAGCCCCACCCCTTTGCCGGACCGGGTCGGCGCAAAGGCCATGATGTGTTCCGGTCCATCGTGGCGTAGATAGCGAATCTGATGGGTACTGGTGTCTTTCCAGGCGCCTACATACACCCCATTGCCATTACCCAGCAAGCCGGTCTGCGCGACTTCCTTGGCGGATGCCCAGTGGGCAGACCCGTGTAGATGCTCTGACTCACTATCCATTTGGGCTTTATCCCGCTTTGCCCGGTAGGCGATGAAGACAGCGATGGCAATTGCACCAAACAGCGTTAGCCACAATGCAACCCGAAATGCACTCTGAACTACCGGGTTAGCTACCGCGTGCCAACGGCTGTACCAACCCCACCAATCCACCGGTGTGTACAACTTCCAGCCGCCAATAGACAGCATCGGTTCGCCCAGGGCGGTCTGGTACGCCAGCTGATGGCCGACGTATTGGGTACACAGCCAGCACAGAATCAGCGTCAGGAAGACACCGGCGCCGATATTGCGCATCAGCAGGGTGCCAGGGTTGCTGCGCTTGTTGGGTACGGTATACAGCGGGGTTGCGAGCGAGTCTCGATCAGACATGATTTATTTTCAAAGGATGACGGCGGGTGTATCGCGGAAGCTCAATACGAGGCGGCAGCTGGACGTTCGATTCGTATAGCAACAAGGGCTTACCGCTTAGAAAATCCCAAACTCTTGTTTTTTACTGGTCCTTCAGTGGATGAAGGTTGGGTTTGGCGGGGGGAGTCCGGCCGACGTTGCGGGGGTAGTTGAGGCGAGATCACATCGGTTCGCTCGCTGCTGGCACGGCGCTGTGGCTGTACGGACGAAGAGGACGAACCAGGAGGTGTTGTCGATGGTGCTGTATGACTATGCGCATCTGGTTTCTGCAACCAGCTGTGGTCCATCTCCGCACGACCCGGATTGGGGAAATTGCGAAAGGGGATAATGATCGAGCTGTGTTCTTTTAATATGCCAAATTCTTTTAATTCATTGGTGAGCAGCAAGTTCATATTCAACGATGCAGGACCTGTGGTGTTCAGTGTTCGGTCCTTATAGTCACCATCCAGATCGTTGTAATATCGGTGCTTCTTTTCTGGCGTAGCCACCGCAGCTTCAGTCAGTTCACCAATTTTCTTTGCCCACTTGGCCAAGGCAGGCGCATCGGCTCGTGAGGTCGCTATTGCGCTGTTGCTGGAAGCACCGCCTATTGTGCTCAGTTGCCGGACCTTGAAAAGAACGGGCGCAACGTTGATGCTGTCGAGTTTTTCGAATGCCGTGCCAATTGCCGGGTTGGCAATGCGGTGCTTTATGTCATCAGACCACGCATCGAATGCACTTCTGACTTCACCGGCCTTACCTATGCTCTCGGCGAATGCTATCAACTTGTCGTATTCAGGGCCTTGTGGCGAGATCTTGCTGTCTGGGCCGAGGCTGAGTTGATCGATACGTTCCTCGACTGCGGCGATTACATGTAGATAGGTTTGGTTATTCAGCAGGTCGTTCGAGCTATTCACAGGCATGTCGATGCCCGCTGCTTTCAAGCTGTCTGCCAATTTGGGAAATTCAGCAATTGGCGGTGTTATATCGGTATCGACATATAGCCCAGGTTCATCGTGGACAGCTACCAGCCTGACGATGTCGGATGCCGCAGCTGGATTGCAGCGCTCGCCCAATTCACGTTGGTATGCTTTGCGTAGCGTATTCCGGTCTGCAGCCGATAGCGAGCCCGGTGTGCCGGAAAGGCTTCCCTGGCGATGATTGACCAATAATTCGCTTACATCCCTGATGGCGATTTGGCTATTGGCTTCGGAGAGCCTTGTGGCAAGGGAGTCCAGATCTTGCTGGTACGTAGTCAGCTTACTGGTAAGCGACGAATGCTGCGCAGTCAACAGTGCATCTAATCCCGTGGCGTAGTCTGCATTGTCTTTCCAGGTACGGATACGTGTTGCTATTGCTGGATCGGGAGCGGTAGAAAGGTCTACCTCTTCCCGCATTGCAGCAGTACTCTTTCTAAAATCATTGGCCAACAGATTGTTTTTATCGGTCCAGATATTAACTTGGCAATCAGGTTGGCTGTTGGCCCATATTTTTGCACTTTTTAATACATCATCGGGTGGCACACTGCCGACCCAGGCAAGATGAATCGTTTTTGGGATCTCAACTTCGGTTTGAATGGCATCTTTCTGATTCAGAAATGCACGTGCATCTTGAACCGCCGTAACAAGATTGGTTACTGGAAAAATGGGTGGTGTATCGCGACTGCTGTTGTGCAGCGGCTTGGTTTGAAGCCAGGCATGCAGGGACTTTTCGACTTCATCAAATGTGTCGTTGGATTTATTGCTCTCGAAGTTGGCTAATGCGATATCAAGTTGCTTAAGTTCGCTACTGCGGGGTTTGAAGAATTGACTCGTCTGTTCCCGCCACTGATCAGCAGATGGAAGTGCGGTTGGGATTTCGAAGCTCATCTAAATCTCCTTTGAGCAAACTATTTATTTTTCTGCGCAAGCAATGTTGATTGAGCTTTAGCGCCATTTTCTGTGTTTAATGCTTATTCAGAAATGTAGTCTTCATCTCTTGACAGACTTTTTCTGCTCTGCCATCTCTTGCTTACTTAACATGGTTATTTGATTGCCAACTGATGGCAACTTGCTCAGATCAGACAGTGGGACATAGCACCTCGATTTATTAGGGTCTCGTTGTTGTGCATTGAGACTCAAAATAGCAAACTGCTTATCGTACTGAATATCACTCACTTTGAATCGGCTTGCATCATCTTCACGCTTGAATTTGTTTAATGCTACGCCATCTATATTTGGTGTGGGAGGTTCAATCAAATTTCTATTCAATTGAAGTTTAGTATCAATTTCTTTGACGGTAGTATTCCAAAGTTCAGTACTCCCCGTCATTTGAGATAACGTGCGCTGATAAAGCTCAGTATTGCTTTTCTTTTCAAGGCCGACATTATTATCGCGGCATTCATCGAATGTTTTCAGGAGCTCCTTCCCCATATTCCCAGTGTCGTAACGGGCTACTGGGTAAAGTGCCTCAAACATAGAGTGATACTGGTTTTTCACCATGAATGCGGCATTTAACAAGAACAAATCGTTTTTTTCTTTAGATGGCAAATCGGGAGCAATGGTCGGCAATGCTTTGCAGATATCCCGTGTTGTCCCAGAGATACCACCTTTAAATGGCGTATCGAGTTTATTCATGTAGACCGTTGCATCTTTTTTGGGATTAGGCACATAGGTGGCTGTACTACGATGTATATCAAATGGTAAGCCAGATGCTTGTGGTGTTTGATTTAACAAAGCGGAGTAATCGATTTTTTGTAATCGATTATTGACGGGTACGTCGAGTTCATTGCCGTCTGTACCGGCGATCGTTTTGTGCGGTATTGGATCGGGACGTATAGCGCCAGGTGTCTGATTAATTTCTTGAGCGACAATACGCAAGCTGTGGAAGAAGAGATTAGCACCAAGATGGGTGGTTTTAAGATCTTCACCTCTTGCAAACTTTCGAAGTTCGTTAATGAATAGTTCTGCTGACGGTTTTTCGCCTGTATTTCGGCTTATCGCCATCAAGTCATTCTGTACCAGCTGGTTCTTCAAAACCTTTTGAATCAGTGGTGAAGTTTGAAATAGGCGATCCCGCTCACTCTCTGCTTGGTTGAGTGTCGCCTTGTTTTTGTCTATTTGGTTGCTTAAATATTCATTATCTGAGCTTTTAGAGTTGATTTGCCTACTTAATTGCTCACCCGTACTTGCGATGTTTTTATCAAGATTGGCAATACTTTCGGTTCGACCTTTCTCCAGATAATCGATCAAGCCATTAACGGTATTGTTAAGTTTTCTTGATCTGTCCTTGAGTAACTGTGTGGCGATTTCATCTTCAATGATTACTTTTATAAGGTTATCGCCACGTGTATCACGTTGATTTTGAGAGATATCTTTTGCTGGCAAGACGAGTGCACCTGGCGTCAGATGATTGATTGCCAGGAATTCCCCGAAGCTTTTTATTGTTGCCTGGTTTTCATCTGAACCTAGGTCCACTTTTAAAGGAAGTGTTGGCCCATGGTCTTCAATGTCCGCATCGCTGCTGTAAAAAAGATCGAGTGCATCGGGATGGCGATCATCTTCATAGTCAGGGCTTGCGGCGACGGTATGATCTTCCGACTCGTTGGTACTGAAATTCCGTTCCTCGCTGGCGCGACTCTCCAAGTCTTGAGCGGAGATGTCGCTTCCGGTACCACGATCGCTTTGAGAGTCGGATTGGCTCGATGAAAGGCTGCGCCGATCACTACCGCTGAGGCTGCCTGTATCAGCAAGATAGCCGCTGTCGATATCGTCTGACATACGCGATGATGTTGGGCTTATTGGCGCAACGGTAGGAGCTTGACGGTGCTCAGGTGCTGGGGTTTCAAACCCATCGGAAGCAAGCGAGAGCGAGGATGTTTTGCTATGCATCTGCTCTAATTGAGTCAGCATGCCCTGTAGAGATTTAACTTTTTTTATCTGGTCTTCTGTGGTGCTGAATTGCCAAGTCTCTTTGTCGTCGTTATACGTGTGGAACATCGTATTGTTACGATCAAACAAATAAACGGAAGGCCCTTCGCCACCAACGGAAATGCCAAGGTCCTTCATAAAGTTTTGGACATCGACCCGTTTTCCGTCGATTCCCTCGGGTCTGGAGCGAAGGTTATGTCTGAATGAAATGGTTTCGAGCGTTTTCGGGTGAGCATTTTCCAGAAACGATCGCATCAGTGCGCTCTGTTGGGTATTACCACTTATGTCTTGTGTGGTTGTATCAAGCCCAAGCTGGTTGAAGCTCTTTACGTCGACATACGCCAGTCTTGGTTCGTTGATGCCCTCAACGGTGTTGTATCGCACACCGCCTTCTGGTGTTGCCTCTGGTAGGTGCCTATCGAAGAATGCCCGGTTGACTTCTACCGACCGTATCATGGGTTGACCGGGTAGAAACTCTTCTGAGCCATTTGCATTCTTATTCTTCCTGTCCAGGGTGTCCTTGTTATTGTCCAGCTGATATTTCTGTAGCCATCCCAATGCCTTGTAGGGTGTGCCAGCACCTATCCACAGTTGATTCGACTTGGCGTCAAGCTGGCCTTTGTCATCAAGTATCAAATCTTTAAATTGGCTACCAGGTATATATGGGGCGTAGACGGCCATATAGACACGTACCCGATCAGGATTTTGATCGGTTCCAATGTCATGGAATCTGTGATTAGGTAGCGTCAGTTCCTGAGGGGCTCTGGCCTTCGCTTTCGCTTCGGCTTCGGCATGGTTGTTGGAGAGTTCAAAGCCTTCCTTAACGGTATCCAGCTTCTGCAATTCATCTTGAAGATCAGCCAGCCGCTTTTCTTTTGCGGTATAGGCTGGGTCACTAGGTAGGGTATTCGCTAAAGATTGGTTTTGTTTGTCGATAAGGTGATGAAGAATCCCTTGTCTGGCTTCAATGCTTAGGTCTTCCGTTTCCTTGGATTCCAGTGCGATTGCATGCGCAATGGTGAGTGATGAATCCTGCACTCTCTCTAAATGTGTAATGACCTTTTTGGTGTATTCATTCAGTGCTTCATCACTCAAGCTGTACCATGGGCTTCTGGTGTCGGTATTGCGGGGATTCTGGTCTGCAATCGTTGCTTTAAGAATCTCACGTACTACTTCATGCTCAAATTTGTAAGCCATGTTTTGTTCCTATCCAGAAAGCCTGAGTACTCAAAGTGCTGAAGGGGGTATTTATCTTGCGTTGTACTGAGGCCAATTCTTTTTCGGGTCTCGCTTCTATCTATGCTTGAAAGCGAGACCCAAAAAATTGACCTTAGAACCTGTCTAAAGTCTCGCGAGCTAGGGCAAGACAAGGCGAAAACAGCCGAGGAAGCGGAGTTTACGATTGGTAAATGAGCATTCCGAGGGTGTTTTCAACGCCGTATTGCTGACGCACAGCAGACTTTAGATAGGTTCTTAAAAGTCGTAAGCCCCGGGGAATGTAATGTCCTTGTTCACCATGACATTCATCTGATAGCCCTTACGGATTTCGATGGTGGGCTGCACCCGCATATTGCGCTTGGCCATTTCCACGCCCAGTTGCGCCATCTGCTGCCCGACTGCTGCACCGACCACCTGTCTGTTGGTCAATGCACGGTCGTCACGGCGGTCTTGTTCCGGTTGGGACAGTTGGTAGCTGGCGGATAGCAAGGAGGTGAGCAGGCCCCAGCCGAAAATGCGGCCATAGTGGTTGTTCACCCGGTCGGCGAGGCCGGCTTTCCCTTCCTGGTCGTGGCCGGACATGCCGCCCAGCTCCAACGTGTAGGCATTGGGGTAGATCAGCCGTTGCCAATTGATCAGCAACCGTTCCTGGCCAAATGAAACCTGCGAATCGTACCGGCCGAACAGCTTGGTGCCCTGTGGAATCAGCAAATGGTTGCCGCTGGCGGTGTCGTAGACGTTTTGCGAGACCTGGGCAATGATTTCGCCGGGCAGATCGGAATTCAGTTCGCTGACCAGAATGGACGGAATCACCGTGCCCGCTTTCAAATCAAACGGGCTGACCGGTGGCGTAAGCTGGCTGTTCAGATAGCCGGTTTTATGGGTTTTCTGTTGGAAAGCCAGCTTTTGCGCCTGCCGGTTCAGGTCCGGCTCGTCGGCAGGTTCGCCACTTGCCGCGCCGGCCAAGTTGCTGGCTGCGCGTGCCAAGCTGCTGCCTTGGTCGACACCGGGTATGCCACCGGTTGCACGCAGGCTTGCCGTTTCACCGGCCGAGAACCGAGTCAATGCTGTGTCTGCCATTCGCGCATCGTCTTCACTCGTTTTGACGGGTGCCGCCGGTGCGCTGGTACTGGCGTTGGTGGGGCCGGGCAGGGTAGGAGGGGGGGGGGCTGCCAGTACCGGTGGTTCGCTTTGCTTGGGCTCGGCGACGATGTCCGGGATATCCTTGGTCAGGGTCTTGGCTGCGTTCAGCGCCGGCTCCAGGTTCTTGGTCGGCGCATTTTCCTCGGCGGTTTTCTTGGGTTTTTCGCTGGAAACATTGGTGACGATCACGCCCAGGATGGCGGCCACCACCGCAGTGGCGGCAATGGCGGCTTTCTTGTTCAGGCGGGCGCTGGCCAAGGGGGTACCGCGTATTTCCAAGCTGTCGGGCGATTTGGGTGTGTTATCGGCCATGGCTTACTCCTTTGCATCCCAGCAGATACCCAACCAACCACGCTTCTGGCATTCGTCACGGGCGACTTCGATACGCTGCTGATCGCTGCCTACACCTGAAATAAGTGCCAGCTTGAAGATGGTGCCGTCAACCACATACATATTCCCCTTGAGGCGGTAGTTGATCATCTGCTCTTCACCACTGGGCGAAATGCCGATCAGGGCTGGGGCTTGCTGCTGTGGCAGTTCTTCATTCATGGCGATATAGGTGTGGTAACCGTCGTCCATGGCGCGTAACGGCTTGAAGTAAGGGTGGCCTTTGACCACCTTGATCTTGTAGTTGAAGTTGAGGCGGTTGACGGCGACGGCGGGCATATCGCCCTTGCTGTTCTTACTGGCGGTACCGTTACCGTTGCTCTTTGCCAGGGCTTCCCATGCTTGCGGTTGATCTTCGTCCGGGTATTCGAAGGCGATACGGGATACATAGCGTTCGGCGCTGGAAACGAGGCGGATGTGATAGGTGCGGCGATCGGTCGGAATGATCAGGTTGGTGTCCAGCCCGGGTTCGGTGGGCTTGATGATCAGATGGGTCACCTTCTGATCGTCGCTACCGGAAACAGCCGGCGCGACCTTCCAGCGAACCCCGTCGCCAATATGCGGTGCGCCTTGCACTGTTTCGCCAGCTTGCAGTTCGATGTCGCAGACACGTAGCGGTGCGCAGACGATGGTGGGGGCGGAAGCGCCGAACGGAAACATCACCCGGCCGCCTGCATCGCGCACCGGCATGGCCATACGATTTTCCGCCCAGTTGTGCGACTCGGTGATGGCGCGTTGCGCCGGTTCACCAATGCTGACCAAGGGAGACAGCTCGGATTTCCGCTTGCGGGCCTTGGCCGATGGCTTGCCAGATGAGGGCTGGCACCCGGTGGCAGTGCAGCTGTCACCAGTCAGGGCTGGTACTTGAAGCGGCTGGCTGGCCGGTGGTGCAGCGGGTGGAATCAATTCCACCGCGGGTTCAGGGGTTGGTGCTGGGGCCAGTACCGGTACGACGGCTGGCGGCATTGCCAGCTCTGGTGGAATGTTCGGTACTTTGATCTCGGCTGCTGAGGGGGCTGCCGGTTTATTACTGTCGGTATTGGCGGTTGCGGTGCCAGCGGCCAAAAGGCAAAGCGCCAGCGGTAAATGCTTGTAACTCATTTTGCTATGTATCCCTTGAAAGCACGTACTAACTACAGTTGTTGTGACCAGTTCAGGTCTGTGATGTAAACCCCAAGCGGGTTGATCAGAATCAAGCGCTCGTCGGTCGGTGGGGTGATGCCGACGATGATGGAAACTTTCATCCGGACATTGCGTTGCAGTTCACCGCGCAAGTCGCGGGTGACCTCCTGCCATTCCACCTGCCAGGTCTGGTCTGAGATCGGCAGCAGATTGGTGACGGCTACAGCGACGGTCTGGTTGGCGGCAACAGCGAATGGGTTGTGAGCCTTGAAGTGATCGTTCAGCTTGCTCAGTGCTATCGAGCTGCTGGGTAGCATGGCGTAGACGCGATCAATCGCACCTTTCTGCGCTTGCCGATCGATCGTGACGGTGCGCCAGTCAGAAACGAAGCGGGCCAGGTAAGCCTTGACGACGCGTGGGTCGACGGTTGTGGGTTGATCTGCGCGGGCAACTGCGGTGGCCTGGCCGAGTTTGTCGACCTGGACCACGTAGGGCACGATCTTGTTCTGTGCGCCGATATACGCGATACCGATCACCGAGATCAGCGCCACCAAACCCGAGATGATGGCCATGGTGCGCCAGTGGTGCGCCTGCTGGATGTAGTTGCCATAGCGCTCATTCCATTCACGGCGGGCCTGGACATACGGATTCAGCTCGTTTTGCGCTGCGATGCTGGGTGGGGCTTTGGCGGTTTTATTCGGTTCCACTGGTAGCGAATAGCCGCCGTCCGTACGGCCAAGTAGTGCAAATAGTGGGTTGAGTAAGCGTTTCAAGATGACATGTCCTAGCTGTTCTTAGGTGGCCTAGGTGGTTGCGGGCGTGTTGTGGTGGCTTTGTTCAACGATGGCCTGACAGTGCTTGCCGGCTTGAAAGCCGATGTCCCCCCCGTTGGTTTGTTTGGCGCGCCCCCTTTTGTCGTGGTGGTGCCGTTATTAAGTACCTTGATGCCAGTTGAGGTACTGCTACGTGTGCTGCCGCCGACCTTGCCTGTACTGGTTGCGCTGGGTGTATGGGCGGCGGTGTTGCCCGAATCGCTGGCAGCAGCGTTTGACGAGGTGCTCAAGGATGAAGCGCTGTTCTGCAATCCAAGTTCGCTACTGGCGCTTGAACTGCTGGTACCACTGTGCGGATTTGAGCTATCGGTAGCGGTGGATAGTGCTGTTGTATTGCTCATTGATGACGCTGAGCTGCCTCCGTCAGCTTTTTCAGCAGCTTTCTCAGCATTGCCCTCGGCGACACGGCTTTGCAGGTTTTGTTTGGTGCGGTCGAGCAGGCCGGGGTTGGTCCCGTGTTCACTCTTGCCTTTGACGGCATCGAGCAATTTGCCGGGTAGTGCCTTGGCGGAGTCTGCGATTTTCTGTCCGCCATCCCGTCCGGCTTGCCCTGCTGCTTTGCCCAGCCCACTCAGCGTGGCGGCAGTTCCGCTTTTTCCTTCTTGCTTGGCTAATTCTCGGCCCGCGCTGACGGCCTTGCCCATATTGCTCATCCCTTGCGCGGCAGATGTCCCGGCGCCAGCTGCGGATTTCAACGCACCTGCGAGCTTTCCTGCACCACCCGAGGCCATGCTGGTGGCCATCTTCATGGTGTTGAACGAGGTGGTGCCGGCACCCATGGCAGAGCCTGCTGACAAGCCTGCACCGCCATTCAGCAGGGCTCCAGCCATTTCCGGGGCCCGAATACCGAGGATGGCTTGCAATACCGCGACCGCCAGCAGCTCGAACAATTCGGCATATTCAAAAGCGAAGCCATCGCCCTTTTTGGTGATGGTGCTGAGCGTCAGGCTCAGAATCAGAATCAGCACCAGCAGGCGGACACCCACGTTGATGGCGTAGTTGAGGTATTTGGAGACGTAGTCCTTGGTCCAGCTGGAACTGCCCAAGCCCAGGAAAATCGCCCCGGCCGCGAACAGGATGTAGGACTCGATCTTGAGCGTAAGGTATTGGGCGGCGACCACCACAAAGGCGATCACGACGCCGATGGTGACAAAGCAGGCCACGATGATCTTGCCCAGACCGGCCAGTATGGTGAATATATTGGTGGGTGATTTGGACCATATCAGTTTGATGGTCGCCATACCCAATGCAATGATGCCATCGGTGCTGACTGGGCCGCTCTTGGCCGCCTGCTCGCCCACTGTCTGGAATGTGTCGGTGATGGTTGGAATCCATTCCGGTGCATATTGCAGCAGTGCATAGAAGAAGCCGATGAACATGATCTTCTTGATGATCTCGACGGCCAGGCTGTTGAGGTTGTCCTTCTCGAATGCCCAAATGGCGGCAGCCCAGCAGATTTCGATTGTGCCCAGCAGTATGAAGGTAGGGCGGACCAACTTCAGGATGGTGTCGAACCAGGTGGTGCTCTTGGCGTGTGCGTCAGCTTCCAGCGAGTCGAACAAAACGAATTCGGCTGTCTTGCCCCCCACTGAGGGCGATATGGCTGCCCAGGCTGTGTTGCTGAACAGGGCATACAGCACAACCACTGCGAATGATGCCCATAGGAACCAGCGCAAGCGGCGCGCCATTTCTGGGTCCAGGGGGCGGCTCGGTGGCGCGGCAGCACTGTCTGCCTGCAATTGTGCGAATACCGACAGGGTTTGGGCGAGGGCGTTCATGCGGGTAATTCCTCGGCTTGCCACAAATCCGCCCACTCGTTGAGGCCACGTTGCCGCAACCAATAGGCTGGCCAGTTCTCGCTATGGGTTTCCATCAGCTGTTTGGCGGCGCGAATGTCGTCCTGGCTGCTCGCACCGACAAAAGACAGCGCTACCGGCCCGAAGCCGAACGAGAAAATGCGTCGGCCAAGTGGGGACTTGTAGTAGTAGTGCCGCTTGACGGTGGCGTTGGCGAGTATCTGTATTTCCCGGTCATTCAGGCCGATCAGCTCGTACATCGGGCGTGATGAGTTTTCGTTGGCTTCCGGGTTGGGCAGCAGGATCTTGGTGGGGCAGCTGGCCAGGATCACATCGCGGATCGGGCTGTTCATCACGTCCGCCAATTCCTGCGTCGCCAGGAACACCAGCGCATTTTTCTTCCGCCAGGTCTTCAGCCATTCGCGTACCTTCTCGCGAAATAGCGGGTGGGCCAGCATCAACCAGCACTCGTCCAGCGCCACTAGCGTGGGGCGGCCATCCATGCGCTTTTCCACCTGCCGGAACAGATACAGCAACACAGGCACCACGTTCTTTTCACCCATATTCATCAGGTGTTCCATCTCGAACGACTGGAATGACCCTTCCACCAGACTGTCTTCTTCCGCATCCAACAACGAGCCCATTGGCCCAGCCAGCGTGTAATGCGACAGCGCCTGGCGCAGTTCGTCGTCCTGCAATTCGGCGACGAATTCGGTGAGGGTGCGGCGTGGCGAACGTGTCAGCCGCATGATGGCTTGGTACACCATTTGCCGTAGTGAGGGAGTGACGTTGACGCCCTGTAGGGTCAACATGATCTCGATCCATTCGGCAGCCCATGCCTGGTCGGCTGGGTTGTCGATATGCTTGAGCGGACAAAACGCCAGATCGCTGTTCTCGCCGCCGATGTCGTAATAGGTACCGCCACAAGCGTTCACCAGCAGATAGGACGAATAGCCCTTGTCGAAGATGAACACCTGCGCATTTGGATAACGGAAATGCTGCGCCAGCAGGAAGTTGAGGGCGGTTGACTTACCGCCACCGGTTTTACCGATCATCAAGGTATGGCCGACGTCGCCGACATGCAGGCTGATACGGAACGGTGTGGAGCCCGTGGTGGCGGCGTAGGTGAGCGGTGGACTGTTCTCGGGGTAGAACGGGCTGGGGTTGTGCACCTCACCAGCCCATACCGCGGTGATTGGCAACAGATCGGCCAGATTCAGGGTATGCAGGATAGGCCGCCGCACATTCGGGTAGGCATGGCCAGGAATCGAGCCTAAATAAGCCTCGACGGCGTTGATGTCCTCGATACGGGCACCAAAGCCAAGGTTTAGCAGGGCTTTGCGTACTTCACGCGCTTGTTCCAGCAGCAGTTCGCGATCTTCATGCATCAAGACCACGCAGGAGGTGTAGTAACCGAACCGGACCACGTTGCTTTCCGCTTCGCCGATGGCGCTCTGTGCGTCTTCAGCCATCTCCAGCGCGTCCAGGTCGATTGCACCGCTGCTGGTATTGAACATCTGATCTTTAAGCCCGCGCTGTTTCTGCTGCCAACGCCGACGTATGCTGTTCATTACCGAACGGGCCTGCTGCGGGTCAAGGAAGATGAAGCGGGTTGCCCAACGGTATTCGTAGCCCAACGCGTCCAGCTCATGTAAAACGCCGGGATAGCTTTCCTGCGGGAAGCCATCGATGGCGACGACTTTGATATGAAAGTCGCCAACCCGCGGTGAAATACCACCGTAGAACGCATGGCCGCCAATGACCGCATCCAGATACATCGGAACGCTTGGCAAGCGTACATGCCGAAGCACACCGCTGACGCAGAAGTCCATATATTGCAGCAGCTCGTCCTCGACATACTCCTGGCCAAAGGCGTCGGTACGGGGAACACCACGCATGCGGCGTAGTGGCAGGGTGGCGGACAATGCGGATTCGAAATCATCGATCTGGCGCTTGAACTGGTCGAGGATGCGCGCAGCGAAGCCTGCTTTCGAATCATCACGGCCCTCGTCCTCGTAGATCATCTCGATGATCTTGTTGGAGGTACGCAGAGGAGGGAGATAAGTCAGCGACAACGCATAGGTGGTCTCGAAATGCGCGCCTTCCAGCTCATGCTGGTGGCGGCGCTCTTCATCGATCAACCAACTGGTGAGGTCTGGAAAATGGCCATGCGCAGGGTAGGTGGTAGCAGGCCGGCGAATGGCGTCGCAGTTCAACATCCACCCATTGCCCAGTCCCACCAGAATGCCATTCAGGCGGGCAGAAATGCCCGACAGTTCAGCATGGGTGGCGCTGTCCATGTCCTCGCCGCGGAAATACCAGCTGACAGTAAGGCTGCCATCCTTGTTCTGCAGGATGCCATCCTCCGGCATCAGTGCGAAATTCAGCAGGTCCGGCAGGCCTTGTGTGCGGTCGCGGAATTGTTTCAGTTTCAACATGATCAGGCCTTTGGCGAACCACCGCCGGGCAAGGGGGCATCGATGCAGCTATGGGCGCTGTAATACGCGCGATAGCGGATGTGGCGCTGATAGACCAGGCTCATCTGCGGGTCGGCTTTGGCCATGCGAACCAACGCCCAGAACGAACCGCTCCAGAACACAATCGCCAGCATGATCGACCATACGGAGATGTTGCCGGAGAAGATCAATAGCGCCGTGATCAAGCCGGCCATCAGGACCAGGCTTCGCTCTGCACCAAGCAACAGGTGCGCACGATTCAGCGAACGATGGATAGTGATGCGGCGTGGTTCGTCCATGGCCTGCCCACCCGCTTAGCCGAACATCGACATGAAATTGTTGGCCAGCAGCATTACCGACAACGCCAACACCACCATCATCATGCGCTTGGTGAAATCACTGAGTTCGCCGCCAAAGGCCAACATACCGCCAGATGCAGCCAGTGCGATGACGCCGATGGACTTGGCGACAGGGCCGGTCAATGAGCTTTGCAATTGTTGCAGCGGGCCTTCCCATGGCAGTGCTGCATGGGCAATACCGCAGGAGAGTGTTGCCAGGATCAGTACAAGACGACGCCAGATTGAAGACAGGATTTGCATGAGTAGAGCTCCTTTGGTTGGTGGTTATTAGTGAAGGTCGACTGACCGCATGACAAAACGGCCTTGAATGAAATCGCTGATTTGCATCAGCTCGCTGACTGAACGCCCGGCTGGCGTGGCCGAACGTTCAATGAATACCACCAGGTTCACGGCTTCCTTGATCATGGTGGCGATAGAGGTTTCCGACAGATTGCGGGCTTCCGGGGCTTCGTAGATCAACTGCGACAGGCGAATCAGCCCGCCTTCGGCTGAATTGGCGTGGATGGTGGCGATGCCACCGGGGTGGCCGGTGTTCCAACTCTTCAGCAGCGTAAGCGCCTCACCGCCACGTACTTCCCCCACCACGATGCGATCAGGCCGTAAGCGCATCGTGGCGCGTAACAGGCGCTGCATCGAGGCTTGCTCGCTGGTACGCAGCAGCACGCTATTGGGCATGGCGATCTGAAGTTCCATCGTGTCTTCGATGGCGACTAACCGGTCTTCCCCACATTGCATTGCGATTTCCGCCAGGATGGCGTTGGCGAGCGTGGTCTTACCGCTGCCGGTTCCGCCTACGATCAGGATGTTGTGGCGTTGGCGCACCGCATGGCGTATGGCTTCAATAGGGTGGGTATGAACCGGCTGGGCATCGGGTTTGGCTGATGCAGCCTGGCTGCCGAGGAGGGATGTGCCGATGATGCCTTTGGTGCGATAGTCATCCAGCGTGAATACTTTCAACGCCTTTTTCCGGATGGTGAAGGTCGGCGCGCGGACAATGGGGGGGATGATGCCTTCAAGGCGTGAACCATCAAGCGGGAATTCACCTTCCAGAATCGGGTTGTCACGTGTGACTACCGTATTCAACATACTGGCACAGGTGGTCAGTACGCTTTCCGCAGCACCGGGAGACATGCTATGCCCAGTGCATTCCATACCCTTACCAGCAACGTCCACCCAAAGTCTGCCATCGGGGTTGAGCATGATCTCGATGACGGCGGGGTCGCGCAGTGCATTCATCATCACCGCCCCGCACTCCCGCTCTAGCTTTTCTTCTAGACGTTGCTTGACAAGTTCTTTCTGGCTGTTCATGCAAAACCCCTGTAGTTGCAATAATGGTACATCGCAAAAGCAAGTGCTAGAGCGGGTTTGCGGTGAATGAGTTGCTTAAATGAAACAGAATGGGTGTTTCTTGACAGGCCAGTCTGATGACCCTGAGAAATGACGAATCAATGAGAATCAAGCAGTTGTAGAAGTGAAATAGCAAAATTCTCTGGCTTATAAAGCCAAATGTTTTTATTTTTTATTTTTATTTAATAAAAAATTATTTGATATTTTTTTAAACCATATTTCTTATTTTTTATGGTTGATTAGTGCAATGTAAATGAAGATTTTTGCGATATATAAACACGGAAGATAAGTATTTCTATTTGTATATGTTGAAAAAGAGAACATTATTAAGCACATGATTCTTATATTGAAAAATCCCGTCAGCATGTCTTCTCTTCGGTTCGAAATGCCGTTCAAATGATGGTGAAGACCTAGAGGTAGGGACAAGAATGTGAGAGGGGCTACACCAGACAAACTGTGTAGGAGTAGGCGACTTGAAGGAGTAGGGCACGTTCTGACCTAGCGCCTGTGCAAGGCGCCAAAATGTATTTTTCTGGTGCCTGTTAGCGGTTGCCAACGATCAATTCGGCTGTTCTGGTGAAGGATGAACAGCTTAATTTGTGCCCGACTGAGCGGATGTATTTCGCTGAGTGTTACTTTTTTGAGCTATGGATAGGGTTTCTCAAGGCTGATGTTGAGTGCCTGAATCGGTAAAATAACCGGGCGAATGGTGCCTAGTTATTTGTGTAGCGGGTCCCGTTTTTTAAAGCCTGTTTACGATCTGTCGCGAGCAGCATCCCTTATCAATAGCTGAGCAGTAAGAGCGTAAGCAGGCTCTTAATAAGCGGTGCAGGCACGTAGACTTTGGCGTAATACTGTCTGCTAGATATGGCGTGCTATTTGGCAGGGTGCCGTAGCATTTGAGGATGATCGAGAGGCACTGCCGGTACTCCTTCGCTAACGCCGTTAATTGCTGCCCAGTGTGTACCCGCATGGATGTGGCAGCAGATGCTTTGGACCTATAGGCGTGCACTATGAGCGAAGTACGCACGCCTATGCGCATGCGAACCTCCTTGTCAGTCTGTCGTTATGCTATCGCTTCCGATGTACTGGTTAGCCGAATTAATCTTGGCAAATGGGTACAATCATCGGCCTTTCTTACCCGTTAGTCGCCATGGCCAATCAACTTACCCTCGACACTCTAGAGTCCTGGCTCTGGGAGTCCGCCAACATTCTGCGCGGCTCCATTGACTCGTCTGACTTCAAGAACTACATCTTCGGCCTCTTGTTCCTGAAACGCTTCAATGACGTGTTCGAAGAGCGTGTAGCCAAGCTGGTGAAGGAAGAAGGCATCAGTCGCGAAGAGGCCGACGCCGAGGTCAGCGACGACATCGGCGCATTTCCGCTTACTGCCCGTTGGGAATGGCTCATCACCCGTACCGAGAACATCGGCGAAGCGCTCGACAAAGCCTTCCACGACATCGAAGCCGGCGTAAAGGGCAACGACCTGCAACACGTGCTCACCGCCACCCAATATGGCGACAAGCGCGTGCTGTCCGACCATACCCTGCAACGGCTGCTGCGCCACTTCAACCAGTACAAGCTCGGCAATGACGACCTTTACAAGGCGGACATGCTGGGCGATGCCTACGAATACCTTATCAAGCAGTTCGCCGACGATGCCGGCAAGAAGGGCGGCGAGTTCTACACCCCCAAGGGCGTGGTGCAGCTGGTGGTCGAATTGCTCGACCCGCAGCCAGCCATGAGCGTGTACGACCCTACCTGTGGCAGCGGCGGCATGTTGGTGGAAAGCGCCCACCATATCGCCCAGCTGCCGGGCGGCCTGCTACTTGGCGGCAAACCCAATGTGCTGCTGTTCGGGCAGGAAAAGAACCTGGGTACTTGGGCCATCGCCAAGCTCAACCTCTACCTGCACAACATGCGTGCCGAGATTGAACGTGGCGACACCTTGGTGGAACCCAAGCACCTCGACGGTGATTACCTCAAGACCTTCGACCGGGTCATTGCCAATCCGCCTTTCTCGGCCAAGGCGTGGTGGTCGCCACTGGAGTTGGCCAACGAAGCCGAGCAGGAAAGCGCTAAGAAGCCCAAGGCCCCAAACTATAAGCAGGTCAACGACCCCTTCGGCCGCTTTAGGTATGGCATCCCACCGCGTGGCTATGCCGACCTCGCTTTCGCCCAGCACATGCTGGCCAGCCTCAAGGCCGACGGCCGCATGGGCATCATCCTGCCGCACGGCGTGTTGTTCCGCAGTGGCGAGGAAGGCAAGATTCGCGAAGGGCTGCTGTTCGGCACCGACGCAGCTTCTGGCAATCAGTCGGGTGATCTGATCGAAGCCATTGTCGGCCTGCCTTCGGCGCTGTTCTACAACACCGGCATCCCGGCCTGTGTGCTGATTCTGAACAAGCAGAAGCCAGCCTCTCTAAAGGGCCGCGTCATCATCATCGACGCCAGCCGCGACTACCTCGAAGGCAAAGCTCAGAACTCGCTTCGTGCCGAAGATATTCGCCGCATCGTCAGCACCCACAAGGCCGCGTTCGCGCAGCAGACCGAGGTAGAGAGTTACTGCCGGGTGGTGACGCTGGATGAAATCCGCAGCAACGACGGCAACCTCAACATTGCCCGCTACATCGACAACGGCGAGACAGAAGAGACCGTCGATGTGGCAGCGACCTTGGCGCAACTAGCTCAATTGGCAGAGGAAGAAGCGCAAATTGATGCGCGGCTAAATGGCTATCTGGCTGAATTGGGGTTGTTGGAGACTGGAGCATGAGTTTGGTCGGTCGGGAGACCAAAGTTGGTTGGGTTCCGAGCGATTGGTCAGCCTCGTCGTTGGGTAACGAGGTTGAAGCCATCATTGGAGGCGGCACGCCTTCCAAGGATGTACCTGAATATTGGGAGGGGGACATTCCTTGGGCGAGCGTCAAAGATTTTGTCGCTACCCGGCTAAGTAGAACCGAAGATTACATAACTGCCAAAGCAGTTAAAGAGAGTTCAACCAATTTGATTCCAGCCGGCACCTTGATTACGCCGACGCGGATGGCACTAGGCCGAGTTGCATTCTTCTACTGTGACGTGGCCATAAACCAAGACCTAAAAGCCATTTTTCCGAAAAAATCCTTGGCAAAGGAATTCTTGTTCTATTGGTTTCAATTGAATGCAGACGCGATTGAAGCTGCAGGTACAGGCTCGACCGTCAAAGGTATTCGTCTGGAGTTGTTACGGGACTTCGGCATAGCTGTCCCTCCTCTCCCCGAACAACAAAAAATCGCTGCCATCCTCACGGCCGTGGACGACAAGCTAGACGTGATTGCCCGCCAGATTGAAGCCACCCATACCCTCAAGCAGGGCCTGATGCAAACCCTGTTCAGCCGGGGCGTTGGCACCCAGGACGCCAACGGACGCTGGATGCCGCATACCGAATTCAAGGACAGTGAACTGGGGGAGATTCCGGTGGGGTGGAAGTGCCTAAAACTTGGAGATGTCTTGACCGAAAAGCCGGAATACGGGGCCAACGCATCAGCAGTTCCATTTGATGCCCATAACCGCACTAGATATTTGCGAATCACGGACATTGATGAACACGGGCGGTTGCGCGCGGACTCCGTCAAAGCTATTCCTAGCGCCGAAGCCAAAGACTACATGCTCGCCGAAGGCGATTTATTGATTGCCCGGTCAGGGAACACTGTCGGGAAATCGATTCTGTATAAGAGCGCGATGGGGCCATGTGCGTTTGCTGGTTACTTACTGCGTTTCAGATTTTGTCGCAAGGCGCTGGTAGATTTCATCGCAGCATATTTGACCTCAGATACTTACTGGGCTTGGGTTAAAGCTTCGGTAAAGGTCGGAGCGCAGCCAAACATCAACGCGCAACAATATCAATCCATGATAATTCCAATACCGCCCACTGACGAGCAATACCAAATCGCGATGATTCTCGCTGGAGTTAATGCCAAAGTTGAACTGCTTCGGAGTCGAGAACTTCAATATCAAACCCTCAAACGCGGCCTAATGCAAAAACTGCTGACCGGCGAATGGCGGGTCAAACTTGATAGGGAGACCAGTCATGGTGATTGACCGCGCCATAGCCGACCGTTACATCAACAGTTATAAAGATTTTCTTGGCACGCTGGTCAGCGCCAAGGAAAAACACGGCAAGCGGCCGCAGGAATGGTTGGCGATTGGCCGCGCGCGTTATGCCGACGACCGCAGTACGCTGGCGCGCTATCGCGCTGCCCATCCCAAGGCCGATAGCGAAATGCTCGACGCCATCGCCAAGCTTAAGCTAGGTCGTTGGGTCTACTTGAAGGATACGCGCGCCTATTCGGTATTAGTGGCCGAGGACGGCAGCGCAGCCTACGGCGTGGTGGGCCTGACAGACCGGCTGCGCACCGTGGCACAAGGCGCAACCGGCTCGGTGCTGCGAGCAGGCTTGATACCGTTGCAAGGGCGTTGGGTATGCGATGGCTTGCTCGAAGGCATGGTATGGCTAGGGCCGAATCTGCGCCGCGAGCTGAACCAGACTTATCAAAACTTGCGTGATGAGGGGCGCTTCAGCCTTGGTCCGTAGTATGTAGTGGTCAGGTATTTTCGGACGCGCCAATCGGTTCTTTTGCAGCCGTTTCCTGCTCATAAATAATGGTTGCAATGCGATCTGGCATTGCAGCCTTGTTGTAAAGCAAAAGGCCTTTGTGGCCATCTCAATACGCTGGGCATGCAACTTGTATCGGGGTAAAGTGTGGCCTTATTTGCTACATTTGTAGCCAAAAAGGCGACGTATGCTGGCTGACTTGTTACTCGGGCAATATCGGCGTCGTGTGCTGGCGCTGCTGCTGCTGCACCCGGAATCATCCTGGCATGTGCGCGAAATCGCGCGGCTTACTCAAACCCAGCCCGGCACGTTGAATCGCGAGCTAGCCAAATTGGCCAATGCTGGCGTGCTGGTGCGTACCGCCGTAGGCAATCAGGTGCGCTACAGCGCCAATACGGACTGCCCGGTGTTCGCCGAGTTGGCCGGTTTGCTGCGCAAAACCGCGGGGGTGGCCGATGTGCTGGCGAATGCGCTGGCAGATAGGGCGGGCCAGATTCAACTAGCCCTGATATTCGGTTCGGTCGCGAGGGGAGAAGAGCGTGCTGGCAGCGATGTGGATGTGCTGATAGTGGGCGACCTTAGCTTTGCTCAGGCGGTGGCGGCATTGCACCCGGTGCAGCAAGACTTGCAGCGCGAAATAAACCCAGCGGTTTATACGGCGACCGAATTCCGCCAGAAAATGCAGAAGGGTGGTCGCTGGGTGCAGGAAATCCTTACCCAGCCCAAGCTGTTCATGATTGGGGACGCTAATGACCTTGGCCAACTTGCTGGCAATTAATAAGCTGATTGCGTTTGAACCCGACCGTGCTGGCGTACAGCGTTTGTTGGAGGCAGCTACGCGCAATCTGGCCGATGCGCATGTGGCGGCCATCAGCCCGGAAAACCGTTTCGATGCAGCCTATAAGAACCTGTTTACGATCTGTAGCGAGCAGTCGTCAGCGGGGTGAAGCGCAGCGCAGAAACCGGAATGTACTTTGGTACATGAGGATTTTGAGCAGCACATGAACCCTGATCACGGCTGCGCAGTAAGATCGTAAACAGGTTCTAAGTGCGTGATGCAAAGTGCCATGGCGGCGCTGTGGGCGAACGGCTACCGAACTGCCACCAGTCAGCCCGGCCACCATCAAACGGCCATTCAGGCCTTGCCCAAAACGGTGGGCCTGCCGATTGAGACCATGGTGCTGCTGGATGCCTTGCGCAAGCAGCGCAATTTGTCGGATTACGAAGGTGACGCCATTGCTCCAGGGGCGGTGGATGAATGCTTGAAGCAGGCGCAGGCCTTGTTGGTGTTGGTGAAAGCCTGGATGGCGGAGCACCGGCCAGACTTGGGCTAGCGAAAAAAATAGAAAAATGTAGGAGGAAACATGACGCAAGGCGGTGCAGAAAAAACCGGCGTAGAGCGACCGGCCATCGAGTCGCTGATCAAGCTGGGCTACACCCACCTGCCGGGTAGCAAAGTTGTAGTTGAGTACCGCCACTTGGCCCCACAGTTGGAAGACATTCTTCGGCCTCGCTTGCTGGCATTGAACCCATGGTTGGGTTTGGCACCCGGTGGGGTTGATGCCGCACTGATTGAGCTACGCAAGCGAGTGAATGACAACTTGCTGCCGGCAAACAAGGCGTTCTGGGAACAGGTGGTGCATCGGTCAAACATCCAGGTGAAGGATGCTGATGGCAGGTTGCAAAGCGTGCGCTTTTTCGATGTGGCCACGGTTAGCAATAACGATTTCCATGTGGTTGACCAGTACGTTGGCAAGAACGCCGAGGGCGATCTGCTCCGGCCCGATCTGTTGCTGTTTATAAACGGGCTGCCACTGGCCATCATCGAATGTAAAGCCAGCCATCACCGCCTGGATGAAGCATTGGCGCAATTGGACGGCTACCAAGCCCGTTTTCCGTCCCAATTTGTGTACAACCAAGTTTGTGTTGGGCTGAATCGACGCGAGGGTTTGTACGGAGCCATCCTGACCAAGCCAGCCTTCTATTCCCATTATCGTTTGCAGGATGCCGAACGGGAGAACGTGGCCGACCTGCTGGGGGCGGAGCCCAGCGAGCAGGACCAGTTGCTGTGGGCATTGTTCGAGCCGAGCAGGTTTCTGGAACTCATCACCCACTTCGTCTTGTTCGAAACTCGCAATGGCAAGACAGTGAAGAAGCTGCCGCGCTACCAGCAGTGGCGGGCGGTGCGCAAAACCATCGCCCGCCTTACCGCACCCAAGCCGCTTGGCGGCGTGGTGTGGCACACCCAAGGCAGCGGTAAGTCACTGACCATGGCGCTGCTGGCCAGAATGCTGCGGGCAGACAGCACTGGTTTGAATAATCCCACCGTGTTGGTGCTCACAGACCGCAAAGACCTCGACAAGCAAATCTTCGACACCTTCCACGCCGTCGGTATCAAGGCCATTCAGGCGGTGTCGGTCGAAGAATTGGTGAAGCTGTTGGGCAACGATTACGGCAGCATCTTCACCAGCACGGTGCAGAAGTTCCAAGAAAACGAGCAGCCTGGCGATACCGCTGACACCGCGCCGGATGACGACGAGGCCCTACAGGTGACCCGGCATAGACGCGTGCGCGAGGGGAAAGACTTCTTCATGGCCACAGAGCGCAATGTCCACTTCGGCCAGCATGATGCCGATGGCGCGTTGCTGAATGCCAAGTGGGAAGAGGTTAGCCGCGAGAAGGTTCACTTCCGGGTGCTGAGCGCCAAGCCGAATTTTTATGTACTGGTTGATGAAGCACACCGCAGCCAGTATGACTTCTTGGCGGCATTCATGCGGGCCAGCTTGCCGAACGCCAAGTTCATCGCCTTCACCGGCACCCCGCTGCTGAATGACGACAAACACACGCTGGCCGAATTCGGTGGCGATGCCTACATCGACGAATACCGGCTGCACGAAGCGGTGGCCGATGGCGCGACCTTACCGATCAAGTACCAGGATGCTTGGGTGGCATTGGCTCCTAGCGCTGGGCTTGATCAGGCCTTTACGGATCATTTCGCGCAAGAGAATGAAGCAAGGCAGCAGGCGCTGAAGAAGGCGCTACTGGCCAGATGGCGGCAGGCAGGTGACCGCATGGAACAGGTGGCGGCGCATTTGGCCGAACACTTCATGGCCAATGTACACGCCAAGGGCCTGAAGGCAATGCTGGTCTGTGACGGTCGCGAGATGGCGGTGCGCTACAAGGACTTGCTGGATGGGCTGATGCAGGAACGCCAAGCCAATGGGCAGCCCACCTTTGAAAGCCGTGTGGTCATCTCACTGGCCAGTACGACCGCATCGCGCACAGGTGCTTCGGTGCAGGAGGCCGCGGCTGAGTACAAGGTCAGCCCGGACAAGGTTCAGGCCATTGAGGAGCGGGTGAAGGCGGAAATCAAAGATGGCAAGGAACCGGTGGCAATGCCATCTGAGCAGATTGCCAATTTCGTCAGCAAGCTGTTCCCGCTGCCCTATGGCGATGAAACTAAGGCCAAGGACGGCCAGGTCCATGCCAACAACGTCGGCCTCATCATCGTCTCCGATATGCTGCTGACCGGCTGGGATGCGCCCATTGTCGGCACCATGTACCTCGACAAGCCACTGAAGGAACACACCCTACTGCAGGCCATTGCACGGGTGAATCGCACCATGGCGGGCAAGAATGCCGGCTATATCGTGGATTACCACGGCGTGGTCGAACACCTCGACCATGCCCTGAAAATCTATGGTGGAGAGGTACAGCCGACGCAGGTCTGGGAAGGGGTGGAAAGCGAGCTGCCGAAGCTACAAGCCACCCTCGACCGCATCCTCAAGCTGCTGCCGAAGAAACATGACCCGGTAAAGCAGCGGGAAGATTACAAGGATGATGCCGAGCGCTATCTCGACCCGGCCAGTCGGCTCGATGCCGTCGAGGAGTTTCTGGAACTGGTGAAGCAGTTCAATCGCAGCGTCGACATCATCTTGCCCGATGTCCGTGGCGTGCCATTCAAGCCCTATTTCACGCTGTTCGCCGAAATCCGCCTGATGCTGCGCGATAAGCTGCCAGGTAGTACCTACCGCGAGCGCATCACCAAGCTGGAATCGATGTTGCTGCAGCAATTGCTGGACGAGTACATCGCCGCCAGCCCGGCGAAGAGCCTATTGGGCAAGGAAGTGTCGATTCTCGACGCGGCCGACATGGCCCGTCTGAAAAAGCTGGCCAGTCCCGGCAGCCAGGCGCTGGTGATGAAAAACCAGCTGAAACACACCATCGTTACCGGCCGCGACAAAGACCCGGCCTTCTTCGACAAGCTGGCCGAAGAGCTGGAAAAACTACTTGCGGAAGAAAAGGCCGGCCGTATCTCGCAAGCGCAGTTCCTTGATCAACTCGACCTGTTCGGCCAACGCATCAAGGATAAGGACAACACCGGGTTCGCCATTCCAGCCCATTCGGCGGTGTTCCACTATCTGGAATCCCATCTGGCCAGCGATACCGCCCGCGTTGTCACCACCAAGCTGTTCGAGGATGCTGACCTGAGTCACGCCATGGCATCGGGCAACTGGAAGCAGATGCCCGACCTGCACCCGGAAATGAAGAGGCGGATTGGTGGCTTGCTAGTACCGCTGGCCGGCTGGCAGCGCTCGGTGGCCCGCGACCACGCTGGCCATATCCTGACCATCCTGCTCAAGAACTGACCCATGCCGCTGCTGCAGTACGGCCAGACCACCATTGAGTGGCAGTTCCAACCGGATGCCAAGCTCAAGCGTCACTACGTGACCGTGGAGCGTGGCCGGCCGGTGCTGCTGCGTGGGCCCTCGGTTGGCGAGCCCGAGCAAGAAGCGCTGGTACGCCGCCGCGCCCGTTGGATACGCGAGAAACTGGCGCTGGTGAACCTGCCACAGTCCAACGAGCCGGTTGTGACCGGCAGTCGGCTTCGTTATTGCGGGCGCAGTTATTTCACCGAGGTACGGCATGTACCGGAGCTGGCGAAGCCAAGCTTGGCCTTCACCGCATCGCGCTTCGTTATCGAAAATCCAGACGGCAGTAGCATTGAGCAGGACAAGCTGGCGCCAATGCTGGAGCGTTTTTACCGAGAGCGCGCCCACGAGAAGCTGCTCACGCGACTGCGGCACTGGGAGCGGGAAACAGGCCTGCAGGCCCATGGCGCCCGCGTCCGCCAATTCCAGAGCCGTTGGGCGAGCTGCGACGCGCGCAATGTGTTGGAGTTTCACCCCCGGATAATGGAGCTACCGGCGAGTGTGCAGGATTACGTCCTAGTACATGAACTGTGCCATACCATCGAGAAGAGCCACACCAAGGCGTTTTGGGCGCTGGTAGCGCGACATATGCCGGACTGGCATCGGCAGCATGAGGTGTTGGAACGGGCTGTGTTTGGGGATGCGGTTTAGGTGAGGCTGTGGAGTATAAGTGTCAGTGTGCAGGCAGGTGTTTCATGTGTATCTAGACGTGTATCTGAAAATATTTATTCTAAATAAAATATATAAAAATCAACAAGGTAGGAAATAAATGCAAATCGCCACTTGGAACGTTAATTCACTCAAGGTTCGTCTTCCGCAAGTGTTGGAGTGGTTGGCCGGTAGACCGGAGCTGACCGTGCTTGCATTGCAGGAAACCAAGCTGGAAGACCATGCCTTCCCCAAAGCGGAAATCGAGGCGGCGGGGTTTCATGTCGCTTTTACCGGGCAAAAGACGTACAACGGAGTGGCGCTGATTTCGCGTGCGCCATTGGAAGACGTGCATTTCAATCTGCCAAATTTTGAAGACCCGCAAAAGCGGGTGATTGCAGCTACCGTGAACGGTGTGCGGGTGATTGGCGCTTATGTGGTGAATGGGCAAGCGTTGGACTCAGAAAAATACCCCTACAAACTGGCATGGTTCGATGCGCTGATTGCCTATGTGCGAGACGAGCTGACCCGGTATCCCAATCTCGCTGTCGTAGGCGACTACAACATCGCACCCGAGGACCGGGATGTGCATGATCCTGCCAAGTGGGAAGGCGAGGTGTTGGTCAGCCCGCCAGAGCGTGAACGGTTCCAGGCATTATTGGCCTTAGGTGTGGTGGATAGCTTCCGTCTGTTTGAGCAGGCAGAAAAGTCATTCAGCTGGTGGGATTACAGGATGATGGGTTTTCGCCGTAATGCAGGTTTGCGCATCGACCATGTGCTGTTGTCCAAACCATTGGCCGAGTGCTGTATTGCTTGCGAAATCGATAAGGAACCACGGCGTGTGGAACGCCCCAGTGACCACGCCCCGGTGATCGCGACTTTGCGCTGAGTTAAATAGCGACGTATTCGCTAATGTGGTTAACACATAGTGAAAGTGGTGTACTGAACATTTAAAAGGTTCTAGCTGCCATGAGCCTATTTACGATCTGTTACGAGCAGCTGTCAGCAGGGCGCAGAGCAGCACAGAAACCGGAATGTACGTGGGTACATGAGGATTTCGAGCAGCACATAAGCCCTGATCACAGCTGCGTAGTAAGATTGTCAGCTGGCTCTAAAGAATTTAAAAGCGCATCCACGGCTTCATCCGCGGCTTCCAATGCACCTTCAAGAAATCCGCCAGACTGCTCAGCGAACTCAGTGCCTGCAAGGAACACACGGCCGGTCCAAGGCTCAGGCAGCGAGTATTGGCTGTAGAGTGGGTGACTTGTCGGTGTCCTTAAATCGAGCTCAATTGAAGTTAAAGGCTCGACTGACCAATCCTGCCAAGCAGTCCATATTGGCTGACTCGCTTCATTGCCAAATAACCGGACTAATTGTGCCAAAGCAATCCGACGTACTTCGTCAGCGCCGAGCGCGTGGCGATAGGAAGGTGACCCTCCGACAAAACCGAAAAGTGCTGCCTGCTCACCCTTGGAATCCGATGCGTCGTGGACTTCAACGAGTGGTCCCCTTTGACTGACTGCATGGCCAGAGAGATCCTTGCGACGCCAGAATGGCTCGGGATAGGCAGCAACAAATTTGGCTTGCCCTGCCATCCAGGTAGGTGTGGAAAGCCAGGATTTATGCACGATGGGCGGCCAGGGCGGATTTGCTTCAATGTTTCCGGCCAGCAATCTTGGCGCAAGGGTACTGATTACCCTTGATGCATTAAGCGTCCAGCTTCGACTTTCATCGACCAGTTGCAGCTCGATCTCATTTTCCGGTGTGAACCGTAAAGCGGTCAGCCGTGTACCGAAGTGCCATTGCACCTGCCCAAGCTTGCTACGGATTCCTTCTGAAATGGCCGACATGCCGCCAGTAACGCGTGTCGAGCTGGATTGCTGTGACCAAGCCCCACCTGTTCTCCGAACCTCACCGGTCTGCATTTCATAAATACTGGCGCCACGGGTGTGCTGAGGATACGTCGACAGACCAAGCCGATTAATCCAGGCCTGCAGGCGTGGATTGAATTCCGGCCAATACCACGATGGGCCGAGGTCCACTTTGTGGGTACCATGCAGAACATTCGGGCTCAGTATGCGGCCCCCTGCGCGTGTACGCGCTTCAATCACTACAACGTCAATTCCTTGTTCCTGCAGTCGCCAGGCGGCATGTAGCCCACTGAGTCCTGCCCCAATGACGACGACAACTTCTTCATTCGGTTTCATTTTAGAAGCTGCCCATTTGCGGCCGAATGTCCAGCTCTTGAGTCCAAGCGCTGCGCGGCTGATGAAAAATATTGAAATATTGATCAGCAAGATCCGCCGGCTCGATCATGCGTGCGGGGTCGCCAGCAGGAAAGCGTTTAGCTGTTTTTTCGGTACGGATGAGCCCGTCTATGACTACATGGGCTACGTGGATACCCTGGTCAGCATGTTCACGTGCAACGGCTTGGCTCAGCCCTCGCAATGCGAATTTGGCTGAGCTGAAAGCTGCAAATTTTGGTCCGGCTCTCAGGCTGCCTGATGCGCCGCTGAAAATAAGGCTGCCTCCACCCTGTGCAACCAGCCGGGGCACAGCCTGTTGGGTGACGTGAAATGCAGTCATTACCATCGAACGCCAAACGCTCTCCATCTGGTCCTCAGATGTGGAAATGAATGGCTCTCGCAGGAACGCCATTGCGTTGTGAATCACCCCAGCCAAAGGAGGGTGGTGTTGATCCAAAGTATTAAAGAGCGCGTGAACCGCTTCTTTCTTGGTCAGATCTGCTTGCAGCTGCGCCCCGCCGCTCGTACGGGCTACGCCGATAACTGTATAGCCCGCGTCTTCAAATCGGTCCCTGAGCGCGGCGCCAAAACCAGCGCCATAGCCGGCGATCAACAGGGTCCTTTTAGTTTGTTTCGTCATGATTATTCAATAAAACCAATTGATTGGTAGGCTATGCGCCTACAGAGATGATCAGGTCTGCCAGGCTTGAAATAGCGTCTGCGTGACCGCAGCCGGACCTTGGGTATCGGTCAGGCCTCGACCGACGAGCATCGAACCTTCAAGCGCAGACAGGAAGAGTTGCGCCATATCGTAGGCGGCAGGTTCTTTGTGCAGTTTTTGCTGTTCCTGGCCATGCAATATCACGTCGCGTAGCCACTCCACGTTGATACGGAAGAAGCGCTGCACTTCTGCGCGAATTTCTTCTGGCAAACTATCGGTCTCCGCACCGAGCATGCCGCAAACGCATAACCGTCGATGATTGGCAAAGGTGGATGCAAAGAGTTCTGCATAGGCTTGCAGTCGATCCGGCCCACGAGGGTGTATGCCTTCAATACGCAGTAGTTGTTCACGGAAGCGGTGGGTATAGCGCTGCGTCATCACCACGACAAGCTCAACTTTTGTCGGAAAATGATGATGCACACTGGGTTTCTTGATCCCTACTTTCTGTGCGATGTCTTCGTAGGAGAATCCGTTAAACCCTACCTGTTGGACCAAGGCTTCTGCGGCGTCTACGATTCGTTCTGCTGCGGGAGAGAGTTCGGCAAAGTGTTTCATAATGACCTATGTGTTTAAACCTACCAGTAGGTTTGCACAGATAGATGTTCCTTTCAATACATTTAGCAATCGCTACGATCCCGTTCGAAGAGCCTATTCACATTCTTACTGTGCTGTTGTGATCAGGGCTTGCATGTTGCTGCGCCCTGCTGACAACCGCTTGTGACAGATTTGGAACAGGCTCTAGGAACCTGTTCCAAATCGTGGGATCCACAGCGATTCATTGCTTTACTTCAGGCGCTTGACCAAGGCGTTAGCCAAGACTGGCGCGCTGGCTGGGTTCTGACCTGTCATCAGAGGGCCGTCGATTTCAATGTGGGCTTCCCAATTCTTGGCTGTTCCTTTGTATTTGGCGCCACGCGCTTTAAGCATGTCTTCCAGCGAGAACAGCAAGTGACGCGAAAGATCCAGTTCGTCATCTTCGGCGTTCATGAAGCCGGTAACCGTCAGGCCCTTCACCAACCATTCACCGTTTGGCTTTCTCGCATCGCGAAGAATGGCTGGGGAGTGACAGACCATGGCGATTGGCTTGCCGGCAGCGTAGAACTTCTCGATCATACGAATCGTGCGCATATCGCTGGCAAGATCCCACAAGAGGCCATAACCACCTGGGAAGAACACTGCGTCGAAATCATCTTCATCTAGATCATTCAAACGATTCGTGTGGGTCAAGGCATGCATCGCCACTGGATCTTTGCTGAATCGTTCAGTGTTCTTCGTGGTGAAGGGGGCTTGCATGCTCAAGAGGTCAATCGGCGCTTCGCCACCATTTAGCGTTGCAAGAACGACTTCATAACCAGCTTCACGCAACGTGTAGTAGGGCGTGGCAACTTCTTCGAACCACGTGCCGGTGACTTTGCCGCTTAGGCCCATCGCACTGTGCGAGGACATCATGATCAACACACGTTTCGGACCTGCAGCGAATGCTGAGCCTTGCACTACAGCGACCAAGGTAATGAGGGCCATCAATCGGGCCACGATTCGGGTAAACAGTTTCATACGATTTCTTTCGGTTAAGGATGCCAGTGGGCAACTAAGGTTTACTGTTGATGCAGCTTGGTCTGCATGCGGATAGGGCGTGCGAAATTATTGAAATTTGGCGACGTCTGAAGCACATGGGCGTACAACGCATCGATGTCAGCAGGGCTGGCACTGGAACGCAGATGGATGTCGACCTGGACAGTGTCGTAACCAGGGTTGATCTCCGGGTCCAAAGCGAGGAATCCGCGGAGATCCAGTTGCCCTTTGCTGTGAATCTGCAAGCTGTCGATCTTGATGCCGCGTGCAGCTGCATTGGCTACGAAGCCGACGGTCATACAGGCATTCAGTGCAGCCAGCAGCAGTTCCTGGGGATTGGCTGCGGTGTCGTTGCCAAGCAATTCGGGCGGCTCGTCTGCCTCGATACTGAATTGACGTGTCAGTGTCTTGTCACCCAGCGTCAGCGGCTGAGCAGCTGCGCGAGAACGCGTACCACCAAGCCATTGGGTGTGTACTGCAAAGCCGGCCTGGCCTTGTTGGGGGTTCGCCTCAACACCTGCAACAATGGTTTGAAGTGCGGGTACATTGATGCCGTTCAGTCGGTTCAAATCAGTCATGATGTTCTCCGTTAAGTAGTTCAGTTAAATCAAGCTTGGTTGCGGCCAGCCATTACGCCACCGTCGACGTCCCACACTGCGCCGGTTACCCAGTCAGCCTTGTCGGATAGAAGGAAGGTGATTGCTTCTGCGACATCGCGTGGTGTACCGACGCGACCAATTGGATGGAACGTGTTGAAGCCTTGCAGGGCGGCATGTACGTCCGCCTTTGGGATGAATCCTTCGTAAATAGGTGTTTGCACAACTGCGGGAGAGACGGCATTCACACGGATGCCTTTGTCGGCTAGTTCCATTGCCAGATGCTGGGTCAACGAATGCAAGCCAGCTTTCGCCATCGAATAGGCAGATGAGGGTGTTGCCCCGATCGCTTGTTTTGCCCACATGGAGCCGATATTGACGATGACGCCCTTGCGACCTGTAGCCACAATGTTCTGCGCGACCTTTTGCGTTACAAAGAAGAAGGCGCGATTCAGATTCATGTACATGTCGTAATCGGTGACGCTATGTTCCAAGAACGACTTGGGAAAGAAGACGCCGGCGGCATTGACCAGAAGGTCGATGTCCTTGTGTTGCGCATCCAAGGTTTGAAGGAGCTGGTTGACACCTGCTTCGTTACTGAGATCAGCAGTAAGCGCTGTAACTTCGCCGAGTGGTGCTAGCTGTTGGCGTGCATCTTCGGTTTTGTCGGCGCGATGTCCTACTACAACCACACGCCCGCTTTGTTCCAATACCATGCGGGCGGTTTCCAGGCCCATACCGCTCGTGCCACCAACTACCAAAAGCTTCTTTCCTGCAAATGACTTGTTCATGATCTTCTCTACAAACCAACCAATAGGTTGGTGTAAAATTTAAAAAAATACGAGTTGTCTCGCAAGTTGGTCGAGTAGGTGTTATCTGTGATTTCGTTGCGATGAAACTTAACGAAGTGATTGAAACAAACCTATCGATAGGTCAGTATTCTGGAGATAAAAAAAGAAATGCGCAAGTACTTTTTCATACATCAATGGTTTGCCTCGGATGGGAAGTGTATGCAGTAGTGCGCAGAACAAGCGATTTCGTGTGTTCATGTTAGATGTAATTGGGGAAACCGACTGGGTGGTAGATGACTTTGGCAGGGATGTGGGTTCTGTCCCGGAGGCTCTATCCGCAATAGGATCTGGACTCGATTCAGTCGACTGTAACGGGAGGTTGGCTTGATTACTTGCAGACTAAGTATGTCTGCGGCGCTAAGAACCTGTGCAAAGTCTCGCGGGCTAGAGCGAGACAAAGCGAAAACAGCCGAGGAAGCGGCGTTTACTCATGATAAATGAGCATTTCGGGGGTTCTTTCAACGCGGTATCGCTGACACGTAGAAGACTTTGAACAATCTGCTGACGATCTGTCATGTGCAGCTATCAGTATGGTGCCGAACAGAAACCAGAGTGAACTTGAGTACGAGAGGATTTCGAATAGCGCACATGCCTCAATCGCCGTTGTGTAGCAGGTTTGTGAACATGCTCTAACGATTCCAGTGAATCTTGAAGCCTATCAGGTGTATATAGATACAAGCACGAAGGCTCCTGGGCACTGCTTTATCTACTTGATGGCGGAAGGCTAAGACAATCTTGGAGATTACAATGATGAGCAGAAACGCTTGGGTTGGCTGCGGGCTATTTATTTTGGCCAGTCGAGCCTTCGCCTGTGAAATTTCCCTGGCTTACAATAGTGATGCTTTACCGCCTTACTATGTTGGTGTGGGCGATGTTTCACCTGACCACCCAGGGGTAGCTGTTGAATTAGCTCAATTGGCGGCTGCAAAAATAGGCTGTGCGGTTACGCTAAAAAGACTGCCCACCAAGCGGGTAATGGCAGAAACTGGGATGGGAAAATATGACGGCGCTTTTTTGTTTTCGTACAGCGTTGAACGGACCGCAATATTTGCCTTTCCAATGCAGGGTGAAATGCCCGACAAAAGTCGAAGAATAGCTACCCTTTCATATTCACTTTATAAACTGAAGGGTAGTCCAGCAAATTGGAATGGGGAGACTTTCAGTGGTATATCTGGCCCAATAGGGGTGAATATGGGCTGGTCCATCGGTAAAGATATACAGGCGCTTAAAGTACCTGTTCTTGAGTCTTATACGACTCAGGAAAATTTTAACCAACTGCGCCTTGGCAGAATTGCTGCTTATGCAACGCTGGATACTGTGGGCGATGCTGCTATACAGCGCGCGGGAATGAATGATATAGAGCGGCTGCCTACACTTATCTCTAGTAAAGATTACTTTATTATATTCAATAACCTGTACTACCAAAAAAATAGAGAACGTACCGAACAATTTTGGACTGCAATAGGCAATTTAAGAGAGAGTACTTTGCAAAGTTTGATAAAGAAATACAGCACTGATTAATTAATGAAGAACACCACTAATGCATAATGGGGCTGAGAATAGATTTCCCTTTTTCTTTGAACAGGTTCTTAGAACCTGTTCAAAGTCTCGCGAGCTAAGGCAAGACAAGGCGAAAACAACTGAGGAAGCGGAATTTACATAGGGTAAATGAGCATTCCGAGGTTGTTTTCAACGCCGTATTGCTGACGTGCAGCAGACTTTGAACAAGTTCTTAGACAGACGATTGCTTGAAGCAACGCATCTCTCGACTATGTCCGAGGGTGGCTGTTTCACTTGTTTGATCTTAGTGGGTGTGCCTAGCTGTTTAGTCCCACAGTATGCTGGTCTAATCTTTAGCCAGCTACGAAAGGATGAGCTATGGGACAGGTTCTACATGGAAGCGCCACAACGACACCGGCAACCCGTCGCGCGATACAACATAGTCAAGCGAGCCTGAGCACACTGGCCAAGCTGCATGGGGTGAATCCCAAGACCATTGCGAAATGGCGGGCACGCTCATTTACGCATGATGCACCCATGGGGCCGAAGGCAGCCCGTTCGACGGTACTGACGCAGGAGGAGGAAGCCGCCATCGTTGCCTTCCGGAAGTACACCTTGCTGCCTTTGGACGACTGCTTGTACGCACTCCAGCCCAACATGCCGCATTTGACCCGCTCTGCCTTGCATCGCTGCTTGCAGCGTCATGGCATTTCCCGACTACCCGAAGTCGAGGGAGATCAGCCACAGAAGAAGTCGTTCAAGTCATACCCTATCGGTTACTTTCATCTTGACATTGCCGAAATCCAAACGGACGAAGGGAGGCTGTATCTCTTTGTCGCTATCGATCAGACGTCAAAACTGGCCTACGCTGAGCTTCATTCCAGGGCAACACGCCTGGTGGCAAGGGATTTTCTATCTGGCTTGATCGCCACAGTGCCTTACACCATTCATACGATCTTGACGGACAACGGCATTCAGTTTGCCAAGCGGCAAGGTACTGAAGCCTACTGGTCGATTCCATTTGATCGACTCTGCCAAGTCCACCACATCGAACATCGGTTAACCAAGGTCTGCCATCCTTGGACCAATGGACAGGTCGAACGCATGAATCGGACGATCAAGGAGACGACGGTCAAGCGTTACCACTATCAATCGCATGATCAGCTGAAATCCCATTTGCAGGCATTCCTGATGGCGTACAACTTTGCTCGTCGCTTGAAGACCTTAACCCCTTATGAATATGTTTGCAACATCTGGGCAACTGAACCACAGCGCTTCTGGATTGATCCGTTCCAGCACACTATGGGACTAAACACCTAGCGTAAACAGGTGTGCTTACTTGATGGAGTAGGACACGGCCTGAAGGCGTACTTGCCCTGTTTGCCAATCCCATTGTTTTTTCCAGGCGCCTAGGACAAGGTTCGGGTACTCGGGCCTGCCAAGGCTACCGTTGTAGCGGCCCAGTGCACGGTAAAGATCACCCTGCTCGATGTCGAGGTAATGGCGTAGGATTGTGCAGCCAAAGCGCAGATTGGTATACATATCGAACAGGTTATGCTTGCCATTGCCAATGCTGCGTAGCCAGAAGGGCATGACTTGCATAAGGCCGCGTGCGCCTGCTGAAGAGATAGCGTACTTGCGAAAACCACTCTCTACTTGAATCAACCCGAGCACCATCTGCGGGTCCAGGCCGGCACGGGTGGCTTCGTAATGGATAGCGGTCAGCAGCTTTTCCCGCATGTAATCATCAGGAATCTTCTTTTGCAGGCGGCCCGACATTTCTGCCAGCCATGCTTTGCCAGCATCAGGATTGGCAAAAGCCAAGCGGGGTTCGGCCTGATCACTGATCGAACGTTGCATGGCCGTTGCGACCGACAAAGACAAAGCCTCTTCTTTCTGCGCCCCGGCCAAAGCAGGCAGCGCAGTGAGAAAGAGTGAAAAAACAATGGCTAGGCGAAGCATTTACAGAAAATAAACCTTATTAAGCCAATTTGCCAAGCAGACAGGACACGATGTTTGCTTGGCTGATCAGTTCAGTCTCGCCGCTCTGGCGTGACACGTACTCGACTTTCTCTTCAGCCAGCGACTTATCGCCTATCGTTACCCGGTGCGGAATGCCTATGAGCTCCATATCGGCGAACATCACGCCGGGGCGTTCATTGCGGTCATCCAGCAATACGTCAACTCCCTTGGCCTGTAGTTCCGCGTAGAGGGAGTCGGCAGCAGCTTTAACAGCTTCGGATCGCTGGTAACCCACCGGTACGATAACCACGGTGAATGGCGCCATGGCATTGGAGAACTTGATGCCTTTGTCGTCGAAGTTCTGCTCGATGGCAGCACCGACGATACGGGAGACGCCAATGCCGTAACAGCCCATTTCCATCGGTTTCAACTGGCCTTCGCTATCCAGGTAATTGCAGTTCAATGCCTCAGAATACTTGGTACGTAACTGGAAAATATGGCCTACCTCGATACCACGGCAGATTTCCAGTACACCTTTGCCATCTGGCGATGTATCACCCGCAACGACATTACGGATATCGGCGACAACATCGGCTTCGGGCAGGTCCCGGCCCCAGTTAACCCCGGCAATATGGTATTTCGGCTTGTTGGCACCCACGACGAAGTCGCTCATGGCTGCGACACTACGGTCGGCAATCAGTCGTGCACGGCTGCGATCGATACCGACAGGGCCAAGGAAGCCGGGTGGGCAGTTGAAGAACGCGCGCAGTTCTTCCTCAGTGGCGAAGCGGAAATCCGCCATGCCTTTAACTTTGGCCAGTTTGACTTCATTGAGGTTATGGTCGCCGCGCAAGAGGCAGATGACCATCTGATCGTTCGCCATCAGCGCAATCAGCTTCACAGTGCGCTGCAGTGGAATACCCATCAGTTCGGCAACTGCAGCGCAGGTGGTCTGTTTGGGTGTGTCGATATCACGCATGGCTTCGGCAGGTGCTGCACGGGGTGCGGCAGGCGCCACAGCTTCGGCCAGCTCCACATTGGCGGCAAAGTCCGAGGTAGGGCAGTAGGCGAGGGCATCTTCGCCGGCATCAGCCAGCACATGGAATTCGTGCGAGCCATCGCCGCCAATCGCACCGGTATCTGCGGCTACAGGACGGAAATGTAAACCAAGCCGGGTGAAGACGTTTGAATACGCCTGATACATCACCTTGTAAGTGGCTTCCAGGCTGGGCTGGTCGGTGTGGAATGAGTAAGCGTCTTTCATCACGAATTCACGCGAGCGCATAACGCCAAAACGGGGCCGTATTTCGTCGCGGAATTTGACCTGCATCTGGTAGAAGCTCAGCGGCAGCTGCTTGTAGCTCTTGACCTCGCTGCGGGCGATATCGGTGATCACTTCCTCATGGGTGGGGCCAAAGCAGAAGTCGCGCTCGTGGCGATCTTTAATCTTCAGCATTTGTGGCCCGAATACAGCCCAGCGGCCGCTTTCCTGCCACAGTTCAGCGGGCTGAATGGCCGGCATCAGCAATTCCAATGCGCCAGCTTTGTTCATTTCGTCGCGCACAACAGCCTCTACCCGGCGTAAAACACGCAACCCCAGTGGCATCCAGGTGTACAGGCCGGAACCCAACTTTTTGATCAGACCGGCGCGCAGCATCAGCTTATGGCTGGGCAGTTCGGCCTCGTTGGGGGCTTCTTTCAGGGTAGAGAGGAAGAATTGCGAGGTACGCATGTACGGAATGCCCAGGTAATCGATTGAAAAAAAGCGATTTTACCGTAGGCAGGCGGTTACGCGTAGTCGGTAATGTATGAGGTGTTGGGAAGTACTGCTGCACGTCGAAGCCATATTGCTGACGTGCAGCAGTCTTATGAAACAGATTCTAATAATTCTTGAGCACTTCTTCGATACGTGTTTGGACCAGTTTGTCCAGCTGCGGCTGTAGTACCCCTAGGGTACGTTTCAGCGCTTCGGTATGCAGGACTGCGACTTGGCGGGCCATCTCGGTACGCAGCAACTTTTCCACTTCCGGACGTAGGCTGGCGAGCACCTCAGCGGCGATGGCAGCAGGGTCGATTACTGGGCGTGCAACGGGGAAGGCTTCATCCGGCAATTCGATACTGAATCCGGCAAATTCGTCGTCCGCATCGAAGGGTTGCGATTGAATTACCGGTGCAGCAACGGGAGGAGCTGCTGGTCGTGGTGCAGGTACGGTTACCGGTGCCGCCGCGGGTACAGCCGCAGGGCGTGGTGCGGGGGCTGGAACGGGTGCTGCGACAGATGCAGTAGGTATGGGAGCCGATGCGGGACGAGGCGCAGCAGGTGCAGCAGGTGCAGCGACAGCTGGCTTCGCCACTGGTGCCGGCGTACGGCTTACATCAGGGGGGGGCGTGAAATCAAAATCGAGCGCCAATTCCGGCATCAACGGCCCATCTGCCAATGGTGAGGGGATAGGTGCGGCAGGGGGCGGCGGGGCAGGTCGTGCAGCTGGTGTAAAGCTGGGGAGCGTCAGTTCCGGAAAGTCAAACTCCGCCTTGGCTGGCGCTGCAGCAGGTTTGGGAGAGGCTTGTGGCTGTGCCGGGGCAGCGGTAGGTGCTGCTGCAGGTTTGGCTGGCGCTGCGCTTGCTGGTGGAGAGGCGACCGGTGTCTTTGCGTCAGCGCGGATTTCCTCCGGGGAGAACATCAGTTCATCCCCTACCATCGGCGCGACATTGGTCAGCACAGGAATATCCCCCTGTGACAGTTCAGCATCAAGGTCGGTCAGCACCGGCACGTTTGCATCAGATCCTTGGCCCCTATGGCGGGCAATCAGTGCATCTGTCTTACCCAGCACACTGGGCGTGTCGTCATCAGGGCCCGGCAGGGAGAAGTCAAAATCTTGTGCCATTACGCGCCACCTTGGGCCAGCTTGGCCATATCTGTGTATTCCACTTCATAGCCGGCTTGCTTGTATTGTGCAACGCGTTGACGGGCTGCTTGCCGGCCAGCCTCGTCGTCATGGGCGACGATTTCGATCACACGGGCGAGATTTGGGCTGGCAGGTACCATTCTAGGCGTCCAGTTGAAGAGCACATCGCGGGGACCCAGTTTTTCCAGACGATGATCAATCAAAGCGGGTGTCTGAGCGGCGCAACTATCTTCCGCCAAGCAGTGTGGCACAAAACCCGTTGGTGGTACTTCCCACAACAGCCGGTCTATTACCCGGCTGGCGGTTTCCGACTCGGTGATTACGCCTATGGCGAGCTTGCGCTTCAAGGCTTTACCAACGAGTTGGCAAAGCGCCAACTCTCGGTTGGCAACATTGAAATAAAAACTCGCCATAGGTACGGACATACTTATTTCTTCTTGGTTACAGGTTTCGCTGCTGGCTTGGCTGCAGGTTTTGCTACAGCTGACTTACCGGCAACTGCTTTGCTGGCAGCCTTAGCCGCTGGTTTTTCTGCAGCTTTCACAGCAACCTTGGTAGCTGTTTTGGTTGCACTCGTTGCTGCAGGTTTTGCTGCATCCCCTTTAGCGGCGGCTGGCTTCGCAACACGGCTACGCAGGAACTGGGTCAGCAATGGTACAGGACGGCCGGTTGCACCTTTCGCTGCACCTTGCTTCCAGGCAGTACCGGCGATATCCAAGTGGGCCCAGTCGTATTTCTCGGCGAAACGCGACAGGAAGCAGGCTGCAGTCACCGAACCACCGCCAGGACCACCAATATTGGCCAGATCTGCGAAGTTGGACTTCAACTGCTCATGGTATTCCTCGCCCATCGGCATCTGCCAGGCCCGATCTCCCGCTACATCGCCGGCGGTTTGCAGTTCGCGCGCCAGTTCTTCCTTATTGGCATACAGACCGCTGGTATGGTTACCCAGTGCAACTACGCATGCACCGGTTAGGGTAGCGACATCGACCACGACTGCAGGCTCGAAGCGCTCTGCATAGGTCAGTGCATCACAGAGTATCAGACGGCCTTCAGCATCGGTATTCAGGATTTCAACCGTCAGCCCCTTCATGGTGGTGACGACATCCCCTGGCTTGCTGGCATTGCCTGCAGGCATGTTTTCGCAAGTAGCTACGACGGCATAGACATTCAACGGCAGTTTGGCTGCACCAACGCCATGCATGGTGGCGAGGACGGAACCTGCACCCATCATGTCGTACTTCATTTCATCCATGTTCGCACCCGGCTTGAGGCTGATGCCGCCGGAGTCGAACGTGATGCCTTTGCCGACCAGGACGACAGGCTTATCGCCCTTGGCGCCGCCTTCGTGCTTGAGGACGATCAGCTTCATCGGTTCGGTCGAACCCTTGGCGACCGATACGAAAGACAGCATGCCGAGTTTTTCGATCTCGGCACGGTCCATTACATCCACTTTCATGCCGAACTGCTTGGCGATGGACTTGGCAGTGTTGGCCAGATGGGTAGGGGTACAGAAATTAGGAGGCAGGTTGCCAAGATCCTTGGCAAGGTTCAGTGCTTCACCCAAAGCGCTACCAGCGGTAATGGCTTTGGCAACAGTGGCCTCATCGGCTTTGCCAGCCAGCAGGGTAACTTTCTTGAGCCCTGGTTTTTCGCTTTTCTTGGACTTGGTGCTGTCGAATTTGTAGCTGGCATCGAAGGCTGCGACGGCAATCTCTTCAGCCGCCCAGGCAGTATTGCGGTGATCAAAGCCAACGGCCAGTTCACCGCCGACACTGACAGCTGCTTTTACAGCAGCACGTGCTGCCTCGCGGAAATCTTTATTGCTTTCGCCTACGCTAACCAACAACACACGCTCTGCGGTTACGCCTGGTACCTTGTGCAACAGCATGCAGCTGCCAGCTTTGGGGTCCAGGTCGCCCAGCTTGAGCACTGCGGCCAGGTGGCCGGCAGCGGTCTTATCCACCGCTGTTGCTGTTGCGCCTAGTTTGCCGTTTTGTACAGACAGGGCGAGTATGGCGGCCTTTTGTTTTTCGGCGTTCACGGCCTTGACAATGATTTCCACGGAGGACTCCTGTAAGATCGCGGCTTGGTGGTTTTTCGGGATTGAAAACACACCGCCTGCGTTGTGAATTCGCGCCGCTGCTTTTGTTGGCCCCAGCGCGGAAAACTGGAAAACGTCTGCGATTTTCCGAACTCAACCGGTAAAAGTCAAAGCGCGCCTTGCCGTCCTCTAATAAATATTCATTTCTTTCTCGTTGTCTGCCGTCCGAACGTTTGTTCGAGCGTGCCATGTTGCGTGAATTTACCGGCATGGCGGCAGGCGTATTTTTTGTGCTGCTCGCGATTGTGGTGGTAACCCGAGGGGCCAAGTTGCTTGGGCTCGCAGCGGGTGGCTCGGTGGCCTCTGAAGCTGTGGTGGCGTTGCTGGGGTTTATCCTGCTCAGTATCGTACCCTGGCTGCTTTCACTCACCGCATTCATTACTGTTCTGATGACGCTGACCCGGGCATGGCGCGATCGCGAGATGGACATCTGGTTCTCTGCAGGCCAGCCGTTGACCGCGTGGATACGCCCAGTGCTGATGTTTGCCGTGCCGCTGGCCTTGTTGTCCGCATCCCTTAGTCTAGGCATGACGCCGTGGGCCAAACAGAAAAGTCGTGAATATCGCGAACAGTTGGCGACGCGCGACGATATGTCGGCGCTTGCACCGGGTATGTTCAAAGAGTCTGCGCGATCCGACCGGGTATATTTCATCGAGAACTACTCGGGTGAAGGTGGTGCAGCGCGCAATATCTTTGTGCAGTCAACCGAGAGTGACCAGCAGACCGTTACCGTGGCGGCTGAAGGGTATTTGTTGAGCCACCCGGATGGTGAACGGATTCTGGTGCTGCAGAATGGCCGGCGCTATGAAGGTACATTGGGCATGCCCAGTTATCGGATAGTGGAATTCAATGAGGCGAGGATACGCGTAGAGGAGGGGGACCACCGTGCGGTAAGCACCAGTACGGAGGCGAAGACGACCCTGGCCTTGATGGGTAGTGATAAGCCCGAAGAGGAAGCCGAACTCGCGTGGCGTATTGCTATCCCGATCTCATTGGTATTGCTGTCACTGGTAGCGGTGCCACTTGCGTATGTGAACCCGCGGGTCGGTCGTACATTCAACCTCTTGATTGCTGTGTTGTTGTTCTCCATCTATGTGAACCTGATCAATCTGGCGCAAAGCTGGATTGCTGCGGGGCGTTTGTCGGCATGGGTAGGGATGTGGCCTGTCCACTTAGCGGTGATCGCTATTGCGTACAGCCTGTTCCGTTGGCGGTCGAAGGCGCGTACATGAAAATCCTGAGCCGGTATCTGATCGTTGAGGTAGTACGAACCAGCCTGTTTGTGCTCGCTGCATTGCTTGGCCTCTTTTTGTTCTTTGATTTGATCGGCGAATTGGGGTCGCTGGGCAAAGGTGGGTACACCTTTGTCAAACTGTTGGCCTATGTGCTGCTGCTGACACCAGGGCATGCTTATGAGCTGATGCCGATTGCTGTTCTTATCGGTGGTTTGTTTGCCCTGTCGATGCTGAACCAGAATTCGGAACTGACCGTGATGCGGGTTGGCGGCATGTCGGTGAAGCGCATGCTGGCTATTCTGAGCATTGCCGGGGTGGGTTTTGCCGCATTCACATTGTTGGCGGGTGAATATCTTGCTCCTCGGGCTGAGCGCGCAGCTACACAGCTTCGCCTGGCGGCCAAAGGGCAATTAGTGACGCAGGATTTCCGATCCGGTTTCTGGATGAAAGATGACGGCAGCTTCGTCAATGTGCGCGAAGTATTGCCAGATCAGACGCTGCACAACATCAACTTCTACCAGTTTGACGTCAAACGACGGCTTAGCCTGCAGGGCAGGGCAGAGCGTGGTGTTTGGCAACCTAAGGAAGGCGCTTGGTTGCTGAGCAATATCACCGCCACGCATTTTGAGAACGGTAGCGTGAAGGTGGAGAAGCTTGATCAGTTCGTCTGGCACTCGGTGCTGACGCCAGACACGCTTTCGGTATTGTTGATTGCGCCGGAGCAGATGTCGGTGGTGACTTTGATGGAATATATCGACCATCTCAAGCGCAACCAGCAGCAGACCCGGCGTTACGAGATTGCCCTGTGGACCAAGCTGATCTACCCATTAGCGTGCTTGGCCATGCTGGTTATCGCATTACCATTTGCACAGACCCAACGCCGCGCCGGTGGGATAGGGGTAAAGCTATTCGTCGGCATCATGCTTGGGTTGGGCTTTTACTTTGTGAACAAGCTGGTGGGTCACCTTGGGCTTTTATATGACTGGTCGCCTATTCTGGCGGCAAGCTTGCCTTCCACTTTGTTCTTGGTGCTGGCGATTTATCTGCTCTGGCAACAGGAACGCCGCTAGTTTTTCTGGTTAAACGAAGAAAGCAAAAGCAAACAGCCCTATCATAACGAGGCTTAGGCCGAGCTTGGCCACGGTGCCGATGAGTAAGCCCAGCCAAGTAGCCAAGCCGACCTGGCCTGCGCGGATCGCGTCGCCGCGTGCTAGCCACTCGCCAATTGCAGCGCCAATGAATGGCCCGAAGATCAGGCCCACGATATTGAAGAAAATCCCCAGAATGGCACCCAGTGTCGCGCCGATGACAGCCTGACGGCTGGCTCCTAGTTTATTGGCCCCCCACGCACCTGCAATAAAGTCGATAATGATCATGACAATGCTGAGTGCCAGCAGCACGCCCAGCCAACCCCAGCCCACCCGCTGAAAATCATCCAGCCACGCGCAAAGAACAAAGCCGGCCATCAGTAAGGGTGCTGAGGGCAGTAATGGCAGCAGATTGCCAGCAAAGCCCGCTACGATCAGCAGAATTGCCAGCAGGTAACCCGCGATGGGTAACGCATCCATAATTTTCCTTGTCATGAAGCAGCCGACAAAGCTGCTAATCAGACAAGGATATGAGGGGGGCTGGAAAGTTTCACAAGTGCCGATGTTATCAATACAAATGCAAAGGCGACCTCGTATGCGGTCGCCTTTGTGTGGTCGGTTATACCGACGACGGCACCTTAGTGTGCCGTAAGCATATAGGGGCTAATGAAATGTGCCCGACAGTACAAAATAATCGTTGGCACGTCGACCTAGGGAACCGCGTGTATCACTACCGACCAGTGCCAAATTCTGTATGCGCCAATCACGGTCTTCCAGGTGAATAGGAGTGCGGCGCTCTTGCATTCGCCGCTCCGGGCCATTGTAACCAAGGGTATATTTCAGCAGGGAGTCTTCTAGCATCCAGTCTCCTTTTCCGTGGGGATCTTGATAGAGGTTGTTGAGGTCGAGACCTTAACTCTAGTCCGCTTGGGGTAATTTTGCTCAGCCGTTTGTCCGAGGTGATGAGAACAGATGTCAGTTAGAACCAATCTCACGACTTTACGTATTGCTGGCGCGCTACGACGGATTCCAACTGAAGCATCGCATATCTATCCGTCCGGTTTCGTCGAATTGGACGCCTTCTGCTTCCAGTAATACGCGCTGCAAGTCGTTATTACCATCCAACCCTCGCGCGCTGATACGACCTTCGCCATTAACTACGCGCCACCAAGGCACATCAGCTTCACCATCCAGATTTTTCAGGGCCACGCCTACATGGCGGGCATGACGTGGCAAACCTGCACTTTTGGCCACTGCGCCGTAGCTCATTACCTTGCCCGGCGGTATGCGGCGAATTGTGGCAATGAAACACGTGTGCAAAGGTTGAATTGGCATCGTGCAGATTGATGTACCGGCTTAATCGACAACAGCAGTAAATACGACTCGACACATCTGCGATGTTATGGGCGAACCCATAGCAGAAAGCCTATTTATGTTCTTGCTCGCCGCGTGGTTTCTGATTGAAAACACAACGCGGCGTAGCGGTATCAGCTGAGCGAAGCTTTCATCTTTTGCAAGGCTTTGACTTCGATTTGGCGTATACGTTCTGCCGATACACCGAATTCATCAGCCAGTTCATGCAAAGTGGCGCCATTTTCGTCACCCAACCAGCGTGCCTCTACAATTCGACGGCTACGTGGGTCAAGCGCTTCCAATGCAGAATTGATACCTTCACCATGCAGATGATCGGTAGCACGGCGTTCCAGTACGGCAACGGGTTCGCTGTCGTGGTCGGCCAGCCAGTCAATGGGGGCGTAACTGTCTTCGTCGTTGTCTTCCGCGACAAGCGCCACATCGTGGCCTGTCATGCGGGTTTCCATTTCCAGCACTTCTTCGGGCTTCACACCCAAATCGTCTGCGATTTGCTGTGCTTCCTTGTGCGTCAAGGCATTCAAGCCGGATTTCATGCTGCGCAGGTTGAAGAACAGCTTACGCTGGGCCTTAGTGGTCGCGATGCGGACAAGCCGCCAGTTACGCAGAATATACTCGTGGATTTCGGCGCGAATCCAATGGACGGCGAAAGAAAACAGACGCACGCCGCGTGTTGGCTCAAAACGCTTTACCGCCTTCATCAAGCCGATATTGCCTTCTTGAATCAGGTCGGCTTGAGGCAAGCCATAGCCGGCGTATCCACGCGCAATGGATGCCACCACGCGAAGATGGGACATAACAAGCCGACCAGCTGCTTCCAGATCGTTATGAGTCTGTAAGCGTGTAGCAAGCTCGGTTTCCTCTTCCTGGCTGAGCAGAGGTATGGCAGCAATCTGCTGCAGGTAGCGATCCAGGCTATCGCCGGAAGCCAAAACCGGCAGAGTAAAGGTAGCTGCTGACATAACTTGTATTCTCCTATGTGCCCACGTTGTTTCGTCAAGGCACGACGATATTAGCACTCGTCATGTGAGAGTGCTAGCAGTCGAAAAGGTTCAGATTTACAAGATGGGCGTTGTGTAGCTAACGGTGCCGAAACTTACTGGCTTATGAGGTTGATTCTCGGACATACGGTATTTACACATCCTGTGCTTTAGGTTCGGGACATCCAATCTCGACTCGACGAGCGGATGGTATTTTTCCCGAACCGAAAACTTCTTATTAGGAAAGGGCACCTCGAATAACCCGACTTTTTGACATTACAGCGGCGTAAGTCGACCTTGCGTTGCTTCCAGACAGCCCGTTCCGGAACTTATCACTCGTCTTGCATCGCTTTCTCTCCCGAATTGGCCATTTCCAGCCAATCCAGACAAATTCCTGGCATCAGAAGGCCACCACGCCAGCGACCTTCAGATAGCACAAGCGTTGCAAGTTGTACCCCGCAATCTTCCAGTGCAGATTCAAGGTGGCGCGTGCCAACCCGATGCAACGTAAGGCTTTGCCCCCCATCTGCGCCAGACTCGCGAAGGGGTGTTCAACACGGGCACGGATCTTGGCAATCCGTCGATTGCGACGTTTCTGGCATTCGGACAAGGGCTTGTCCGCTCTGCCTTTACGCTGGGTGTGCATGCGCCAGCCTTGTCCAATGAGCCGAGCTTCACGCTCCCCATCCACATAGCCGCGATCAGTCCACACGTCACGGCTGGTATTACCCTCGTCGAGTACGCGCTCAAAGTGCAAGGTGTCGTGCTCGCTGGCAGTGCTG